>DATKPX010000327.1:0-7277 GCA_035523855.1 Allostellaceae bacterium | reverse complement strand
CGCCAGATCGAGCCGCTGCGGGGGAAGCTGGTCGAACTTCCCGATGACGGGCTCGACTGGGGCGCCTATTTTCGGATCGCGCCCATGCTCGATCAGGATTTTCTTTGCTTCGTGAACAGCCACAGCCGCGCGCTGGCGGATGGCTGGCTCGATGCGCTCGCGTCGGCGGCCGACGCCGCCGGCATCGGCGCCGTCGGCGCGACCGGCTCCTGGGGTACTTTCGCCCGCCGCCCTGGCGAGCTCGTCGCCGAGCTGATGCGCCGCGCCGGCGACCACGGGGCGCCGGGCGACGCGAGGGCAGGGGCCGGCCGGGGCGCCGGAGCGCGGCTGGTGAGCGCGGCGCAAAGCGCCTTCCTCGATCCCTTCGACTTTCCTTATTTTCCCAACCCGCATCTGCGCTCGAACGCGTTCCTGACGCGGCGGGATCTTTTCCTGCAATTCGCGCGCTCGAGTCCGCCGATCCGCGGCAAGCGCGATACCCATCGCCTGGAAAGCGGCCGGCGCGGCTTCTCGCGCTTCCTGCGAGCGCGCGGACTCGCCATCGCCGTGGTCGGGGCGGACCGGTGCGCCTACGGCGAGCGGGAATGGCCGGCGAGCCGCACGTTCCGCACGCCCGATCACGGCAACCTGCTGGTGGCGGACCGCCAGAGCGACGCCTATGACGCGGCGCCGTTGCCCGTGCGCCGCATCGCCGAGCGCATCGCCTGGGGACGGAGCCTGACGCCGTGAGCGTGCCCGCCTGTCGCTACTGCCGGCAGCCGGCGGTGGTCGCGACGGTGACGCGCGACTGGAATCGCCGCGTCTCCGACCGCGCCTTCACCCTGGCGCGCTGCACCGCCTGCGGTCTGCTGTTCCTGGCGGATCCGCCGGCGGATCTCGCGCGCTACTACGAGGGCGGCTATCACCGCATGCCCGCCAGCGTCGAGGCGATGGACCGCGCGCCGGCGCTCGGCGCCGAGCGCTACAAGATCGATCTCCTCCGCCGCTTCGTCGCCTCGGGAGACCTGCTGGAGATCGGTCCCTCGATCGGCTTCTTCTGCCGGCTCGCGCAGCGGGCCGCGTTCAAGGCGCATGCCATCGAGATGGACGCGGCGTCGGTGGATTTCCTGCGCACCGTGCTGGGCGTCGAGACGACACGCTCGGCCGATCCGGCGGCCGCGCTCGCGCAGATGGACCGGCGTTTCGATGCCGCCTGCCTCTGGCATTCGATCGAGCATCTGCCGGAGCCCTGGCGCGTCATCGAGGCGGTGGCGCGGGCGCTCAAGCCGGGCGGGGTACTGGCGATCGCCACTCCCAACCCGGACGCCTGGCAGGCCGGGATCATGGGCGCCCGCTGGCCGCATCTCGATCAGCCGCGCCATCTCTTCCTGCTGCCGCGGCCCTGGCTGCTGACGCTTGCCGGGAAGCTCGGCCTCACCCTTGAGCTCTCGACCACGCGCGACGCGGGCAGCCTGCAGCTCAACCGGGTTGGCTGGGCGATGCGAGTCTCCTCCGCGCCGTCGAGCCGGATCGCCCGCGCGCTTCTCTATCGCGGCGCCCTGCAGCTCGCGCGGCTGGCGGCGCCCTGGGACGGCCGCGAGGGCGCCGGCGCCGCCTATACCCTCGTGCTGCGCAAGCCGAAGTGAGCGCGCCGGGATTTACCTGCGAGCGCGGCTGGTCCAAGGTGCGGTCCGTCGCAACGGAGGGCGCAGCGGTTCGATGACCATGCCGGCGATCCTGGCGGGGAGCGAGTGGCGCGGCGCCCTCGCGGCCCTGGTCTTTGCCGCGCTCTCCACGGTCGGCATTTTCGCCGGCGGCGCCGATGCGGCGCTCACCATCGGGCTCGCGGCAGTGCTGCTCCTCGCCGGCATTCCCGCCCGCACGACGCCCGCCCTCGATCGCTCGCTCGCGCTGCTGGCGGCGCTCTTCATCCTGCTCCTGTGGGTGGGGCTGCTGTGGTCGATCGCGCCGCAGCGGACGATGCGCGGCGCGCTGCAGATGACGGGGCTGCTGGTCGCCGCGCTGGTGCTGATCGGCGAGCGCGAGCCGCTCCGGCGCTCCGCCGATCTCATCTTCCGTGTCGCGCTCGGCGCCGCGATCGTCGGCTCGGCGCTCGCCTTCTTCGATTTCGTCACCGGCCACCCGATCATGCGCCACGTGCTCGCGCATCCGGAGCTGCCGGGCGTGCTCGATACCAAGTTCGATCGCGGCTTCACCTATGAGAGCGTGCTGATCTGGCCGATCGTCGCAGCGGGCTGGGCGGCTGGGCGACGAGGTCTGGCGGTGGCGGCGCTGGCCGTGCTGGCCGCGGCCCTGGCGATGAGCCATACCGATGCGGCGCGGCTTGCCTTTGTCGTCGGCCTCGCCGCGCTGGCGCTGGCCGCGCTGGCGCCTCGGATCGCGGCGGGAGCGCTCACGCTTGGCGTCGCGCTCGCCGTCGCGACCCCCGTTTTCGTCGCCGCCTTCGCGCGGCAGCTCATTCCGCTGGCCAACGGCGTGAAGCACTCCTTCGCCCATCGGCTGGAGATCTGGGACTACATGACCGGCCGGGTGTGGGAGCGGCCGCTGCTCGGCTGGGGCTGGTGGAGCGCCCAGGCAGTGCCCATCCGGTCGGAGGAGCTCGCGCGCTATCTCTACGTGAGCCCCGCTGGCTCGCCGCATCCGCATAACCAATGGCTCCAGCTCTGGGTCGAGACCGGCGTTCTCGGCGCGCTGCTGGGCACCGCCTTCGCCCTCATCATTCTCTATCGCGCGCTCAAGCTCGACCGCCGGCATCGACCCTTCGCGCTCGCCTGCTTCGCCGCGGCGATGGTGCCGTCGCTGGCGAGCTTCGATCTCGGCGCCGATTCCTGGTGGTGCACGCTCGCGGCGACCGGGCTGCTCTGGCGCCTGCTGCCGGCGCCGCCGGAGCGCCGGTGATCCCGGCGGGAGCGGAGCGCGGCGGATGAGCGAAGGCCGGCGTCTCGCGGGGCAGACTCTGATCCGCGCTTTCTCCTTCGTGCTCTCGGGCTCGATTTCCTTCCTGCTGCTGCCGATCTATACCCGCTTCCTCACGACGAGCGAGTACGGCGCGCTCGACGTGGTGCTGTCGCTGAACCGCGCGCTGATCATCCTGGCATCGCTGGGGATGGGAAGCGGCATCGGTCTCGCCCTACAGGAAGTATCTTCCGGCGAGCGGCCGCGCCGGGTGAGCTCCGCGCTCGCCGCCCAGGCGATCTGGCTCCTGCTGCTGATGCTGGCGCTCGGGGCGGCAGCACCTCGTCTCACGCAATGGCTGTTCGGTGCCACGGAGCGAACTGCCTCGATCCGGCTCGGGCTCCTGCTGCTGGCGACGCAGGTGCTGCTCAACTTCACCATCGGCATCGCCAACTGGATGCGCGAGGCCTGGCGCTTCCTGCTGGTGGCGACCGGCGGCGCGGTGGCCGCGGGGGCGGGGAGCGCCATCGGCGTTGCCATCCTGCGGGAGGGCGCCCTCGGCGCGCTCGGCGGCCTGCTGCTCGGCACCGCGCTGTTCCTGCCGGTGGGCTTTGCGCTGGTCGGACGGCACTTCGCGCTGCGGGTCAGCTGGCGCGACGTCCGCCGCTGTTTCGCTCTCGGCCTGCCTTTCGCCTTCGGCGACGCCGCCGAGCTGCTGTTCCCGTTCGCCATCCGGCTGGTGCTGCTCGGTGCCGGCGGTCTCGACTGGGTCGGCATCTTCGCGGCGGCGAACACCGTCTGCCTCGTCATCACCACCGCCAACTACGCCTTCACCGGCGCCTGGCTGCCCTTCGTCATGTCAGTGGACGGGAAGCGGCACCGGCAGGAGTGGCCGCGCGTGCTCGCGCTCTATGGGCTGGGGTTGATCGGGATTGCCGCCGTGCTGACCCTGCTGGCGCCGCCGGTGGTGGCGATCGTGCTGGGGGGCGGCGTCTACCAGCGGGCCATTCCGCTCTTCGCGCCGATCGCGCTGGCCTATTGGCTGAAGGCGATGCGGCAGGCGAGCGGCGGGCCGATCATCGCCCAGGGAGAAAGCTGGGCCTATTCCGTCTTCGGCGCGCTGGCGATCGCCAGCTCCGTCGCGCTCGCCCTCCTGCTGACCGATCGATTCGGCCTCGCTGGCGCCGCCTGGGGCATCGCCGGCGGCGAGGCGATCGGCCTCACGGCGCAATCAATCTTCGCCGCCCGGCGCGGCGCCGCCGTGCTGGTCGCCCGCTCGGTGCTTGTGATGGCCGGCGCCTTCGTGGCGCTGACCCTGGCGACCGAGATCGCCGCGCCGTCGACGGCGGGCGAGATCGCGCTGCGGCTCCTTTATGCGATTCTCTTCCTCGGACTCTTGCTTGGGGGTCGCGCGGTGGCACTCGGCGATCTCCGCCATGCGGCGCTGCTGCTGCGCAGCTTGCTGCCGGGCCGCTGATCTATTGCCGCCGGGCGGGATTGCCAAGCGCTCCATCGCGGGAGACAATCGCGCCCCGCATGTTCGTCCTCAGCAAGCTCTTCTGGTTCGTCGCGCAGCCCGGCGATCTTCTCGTGCTGATCCTGGTCGCCGGCACCATCTGGCTGCTGGTGAGCGGCCATCGGCGCGGCCTCGGCCTGGTCGTCCTCGCGGCGATCGGCTTCACCGCCACCGCGGCGCTGCCGGTCGGCGAATGGATGATCATGCCGCTCGAGGACAGGATCGCGCCGCCAGCCACGCTGCCGCCCAACATTACCGGCATCATCCTGCTCGGCGGCGGCGTCAACGAGGTCATCAGCGCCGCGCGCAATCACCCGACCGTCAACGACGCCGCGGATCGCCTGGTCGGCACCGCCGCGCTGGCGCGCCGCTATCCCGAGGCGCGCATCGTCGTCTCCGGCGGCAGCTCGCGGATCATTCCCAACGGCGCCGTCGAGGCGGTGGCGATGGAGAATTTCCTGGTCGAGGAGGGCATCGACCGCGCGCGCATCACCCGGGAGGCGCGCTCGCGCAACACCTACGAGAACGCGCTCTACTCTTATGACGAGGTAAAGCCGAAGCCCGGCGAGACCTGGCTGCTGGTGACCTCCGCCTGGCACATGCCGCGCGCCGTCGGCTGCTTCCGCGAGGTCGGCTGGCACGTCATTCCCTATCCGGTCGATTACAAGACCACCGGCCACTTCTCTCTCGTGGGCGAGGAGCAGCTCGGCTCGCAGCTGGCGCTGGTCTCGCTCGCCGCCAAGGAGTGGATCGGCCTGCTGATCTATCGCGTGATGGGCCGCACCGACGCGCTCTTTCCTAGCGCCTGACCTCCAGAAGCCGGCGGTAGAGCGCCACGGTCTCGGCGCCGACGGTCGCGTCCGAGAGGGCGGGATCGACGAGGCGGCGGCTCGCCGCGCCGAGCTGCCGGCGCAGCGTGGCATCCTCCACCAGGCGCCGGAGCGCGTCGGCGAGGGCGGTCGGGTCCGCCACCGGCACCAGCAGCGCGTTGAGACCGGGCCGCGCGATCTCGCGGCAGCCCGGCACGTCGGTGGCGACGATCGGCCGCGCGCAGGCGGCGGCTTCCAGCAGGCTCTTGGGCAGGCCCTCGTGCAGCGATGGCAGCACGGCGATATGCGCGTCGCGCCAGACCTCGCGGACGTCGCTCACATGGCCGAGCCAGCGCACTCCCGGCAGCGCGAGCCAGCCGCGGACTTCCTCCTCCGGGATCGAGGTCGGGTTCTCCGGATCGGGCGTGCCGGCGATGACGAGGCCGACCGCGACGCCGCGCGCCAGCAGCAGCCGATAGGCCTCGATCAGGCTGCGCACGCCCTTGTCGGCGAGGAGGCGCGCGACGAAGCCGATGATGACCGGCCGGCTCTCGGGATCCGGCAGCGGCCGGTAGCGCACCGTGTCGATGCCGGAGCCGCGCACGATCGCGACGTGATCGGCAGCGCCCGGCGCCAGGCGCAGCAGCAGCTCGCGATGCCCCTCGTTCTGCACCACCACCACGCTGCGCTGGCGTGCCAGCAGCGCCCGCAGGATCAGCGTGATCGGCAGCCGCATCAGCTTCGCCTTGAGGCTGGGCGAGGAGAATGCGTAGCCGGTGCCGGTGAGGCTGCTCACGATCGCCGGCCGGCGCGCCAGCAGCGCGGCGATGCCGCCATAGATCATCGGCTTCAGCGCCACGTGATGCACGACGTCCGGGCGCTCGCGCCTGTAGAGACGGAAGATCTCGGCGATCGCCCGCAGCGCCGCCAGCGGGCCGAGATCGCGCCGCCGCCAGGCCAGGGGATGCAGCGCGAAGCCCTCGGCGCGGATGCGCTCGCCGTGCTCCGCGACGCGCGCCGCCACCGCGACCTCGAAACCCGCCGCCCGCGCCGCCCGCGCCATCGGCAGCCGGTGCGACAGGAAGACCCAGTCCTCGGTCACGAGATAGAGAAGCTTGGGAGCGGCCATCAGGAGGCGTTCATTTCGGGCCGCACTCTACCGACCGGGCCGATATCCGGCCAGCGCTTCCGCCTTCCTGGCCCTTGCGTTATCGTCCGGCCTGACATGGGACGGGCCTGAGGTCATGTGCGGGATCGTGGGTTTCTGGGATCCGCGCGGGAGCGCCGGCGCCGAGGCGCTCGGCGATCTCGTGCGCGCCATGGCCGGGGCGATCGCCCATCGCGGCCCCGACGGCGACGGCGTCTGGGTCGATCCCGCGACGGGGATCGCGCTCGGCCATCGCCGGCTCGCCATCATCGATCTCTCGCCTTCCGCAGCCCAGCCGATGGCGAGCGGCAACGGCCGCTGGCTCGTCACCTACAACGGCGAGATCTACAACCACGCCGACATCCGCCGCGAGCTGGAGGCGGAAGGCCGGAGCTTCCGCACCCATTCCGACACCGAGGTGATGCTCGAGGCCTTCGATGCCTGGGGCATCGAGCGTGCGCTCAGCCGCTTCATCGGCATGTTCGCGATCGCGCTCTGGGACCGCCGCGAGCGCCAGCTCACGCTGATCCGCGACCGCATGGGCGTGAAGCCGCTCTACTACGGGCGCAACAACGGCGTGCTGTTCTTCGGCTCGCAGCTCAAGGCATTTCGGCCGCATCCTGCCTGGAAGCCGGAGATCGATCGCGACGCCATCGCCGCCTGTCTCGCCTTCAACTACATCCCGGCGCCGCTCTCGGTCTGGCGCGGCATCCGCAAGCTGCGGCCCGGCCATTTCGTGACGCTCGACGCCGAAGGCCGCGGCGAGGAGCGCTGCTACTGGAACCCGCGCGAGGTGGCGCGCGGCGGCGCGGCGCATCGCCTGCCCGAGGATGCGGTGGCGGCGGAGGAGGAGCTGCACGCGCTCCTCAGCGATGCCGTGAAGTGGCGCCTGGTCGCCGACGTCCCCGTG
>DATKPX010000326.1:0-6311 GCA_035523855.1 Allostellaceae bacterium | reverse complement strand
CCGCAGGAGGTCTACTACATCGCCGGATTGCTGATCCTGGCTGCCATCGGCCTCTTCTTCGTCACCAGCCTGTTCGGCCGCCTCTGGTGCGGCTTCACCTGCCCGCAGACGGTCTGGACCGACCTCTTCATGTGGGCGGAGCGGCTGGTGGAAGGCGACCGCATGGCCCGCGTCCGCCTCGACCAGCAGCCGCTGTCGGTGCAGAAGCTGGCGAAGAAGGCGGCCAAGCACGGCATCTGGCTCGCCATCGCCGCGGCGACCGGCGGCGCCTGGATCATGTACTTCAACGACGCGCCGAGCGTGACGCGCGACGTGCTGACCGGCGAGGCCTCGACATCGGTCTATTTCTTCTTCGGACTCTTCACCGCGACCACCTATCTGCTGGCGGGCTGGGCGCGCGAGCAGGTCTGCACCTACATGTGCCCGTGGCCGCGCTTCCAGTCGGCGATGGTGGACGAGCAGACCCTCACCGTCAGCTACCGCGACTGGCGCGGCGAGCCGCGCGGCAAGCACCGCAAGGGCGAGAGCTGGGAGGGCCACGGCGACTGCGTCGATTGCCGTGCCTGCGTCCAGGTCTGCCCCACCGGCATCGACATCCGCGACGGGCTGCAGCTCGAATGCATCGGCTGCGGCCTCTGCATCGATGCCTGCAACGAGATCATGGACCATGTGGAGCGGCCGCGCGGCCTCATCAGCTTCGACACCGCGGCGAATCTGATCGCCCATCGCGCCGGCCGCACCGCCCATCCGCGCCTCGTCCGCCCGCGCACCATCGTCTACACCCTGGTCATGCTGGTGGCGGCCGGCATCATGCTGGCGACGCTGCTGACCCGCAGCGGCGCCACCATCACCGCGCTCGCCGAGCGCAATCCGCTCTTCATCCGCCTCTCCGACGGCTCGGTCAGCAACAGCTTCGTCATCCGGATCCAGAACAAGAGCGCGATCACCCGGCATTTCCGGCTCACCGCCCAGGGCCTCGCCGACGCCACGGTGCAGATCGCCGAGGGCGAGGAGCCGCCGATCGCCGCCGCGGAGGGCGTGTCCCTGCCGGTGAAGGACGACGGCGTCGGCACCTTCCACGCCTATGTGCATGTGAAGCACCCGACGCAGACGGAGACGCCCTTCACCTTCACCGCCCGCGCGCGGGAGGACGGCGAGACGGTCACCTACAAGACGACCTTCCGCGGTCCCGCCAGATAGGGAGTGCGCCCGATGCGCCTGCTGCCGTCCTTCTCGAACTGCCGCTGGATCCCCTGGGCGATCGCCGGCTGCTTCGTGGTGATCGCCTCGGTGAACGGCGCGCTCGCTTATTTCGCGCTCCATTCCGATACCGGCCTCGTCACCGAGCATTCCTTCGAGGTCGGCAACGACTACAACCGCATCCTCGCCGCCGGCGCGGCGCAGGATGCGCTGGGCTGGCGCGGCGCGATCAAGTTCGCGCCCGGCGCTGGCCTCGACGGGCGGCTCATCGCCCGTTTCACCGACGCCGGGGGCGCCGCGCTCGCCGGTCTCAGCGTCAGCGTCGAGGTGGTGCGGCCGATCGAGCCGCTGCCGGAAACCTCGGTGATGCTGCGGCCGGCGAGCGACGGCAGCTACGAGGCGCCCGTCGTGATGGCGCGCCCCGGCCAGTGGGAGCTCCGCGTCACCGCGCTCCGCGGCGGCCAGTCCTACCAGTTCGCCGAGCGCGTCGTCGCGCCGTGAGCGTCTCGGCGGCCACGTTCTCGCCCTCTCTCCCGCGCGCGGCGGCGCGGGCGGTCTGCGCGCATTGTGGGGCGCCGATCCTCGCCGGCGAGGGGGGCGAGTTCTGCTGCGCCGGCTGCACCGCCGCCTACGCCTTCATCCGCGAGCTCGGCCTCGACCGCTACTACACCGGCCGCACCCTCGATCCGGCGGCGCGGCGGCCGCGGCCGCCGGAGGACTCGGCGGAGGATGCCGCGGTCTTTGCGGTGGCGTCCGAGGACGGCACCGCCTCGCTGTCGCTGCTGGTGGACGGACTCCATTGCGCCGCCTGCGTCTGGCTGATCGAGCAGGCGCTGCAGCACGATCCCGCCGTCGTCTCGGCCCGCGTCAACCTCACCAGCCGACGCCTGGCGCTCCGCTGGCAGGGCGGCGCCGAGGGCGCCGTGCCGCTGGTCCGCCTGGTGCAGCGCCTGGGCTATCGCGTCGTTCCCTTCGACCCCGCCAGCGCGGCGAGCGCGTCGGAGGAGGAGAAGACATTGCTCCGTGCCCTGGCGGTGGCGGGCTTTGCCAGCGCCAACGTGATGCTGCTCTCGATCGCGATCTGGTCCGGCTTCGGCGAGATGGGGCATGCCACCCGCGATCTCCTGCACTGGGTCTCGGCGCTGATCGCGCTGCCGGCGCTCGCCTATGCGGGGCAGCCCTTCTTCCGCTCGGCGCTGGCGGCGCTCCGGGTCGGGCGCACCAACATGGAGGTGCCGATCTCGATCGGCGTCATCCTCGCCGCCGGCACCAGCCTCTGGGAGACCGCGCGCTCCGGCGAGCATGCCTATTTCGAATCCGTCGTCATGCTGCTGTTCTTCCTGCTGGTGGGCCGCTACCTCGACCGCCGCGCCCGCGGGCGGGTGCGCTCGACGGCGGAGCATCTGCTGCGCTTCTCGGCGCAGCCGGCGGCGGTGCGCGCCGCTGACGGTAGCGTGCAGCGCCGACCGGTGGCGACGCTGCGGACCGGCGAGACCGTGCTGGTGGCGGCGGGCGAGCGCGTGCCGGTGGACGGCCGCGTCGCCGAAGGCCGCTCCGCCGTCGACAAGAGCCTGATCGACGGCGAGACGCTGCCGCTGGCGGTGGCGCCCGGCAGTGACCTGCTGGCGGGCATGCTCAATCTCAGCGCGCCGCTCGCCCTCGCGGTGACCGCCGTCGGCGAGCGCACCTTCCTTGCCGAGGTGGTGCGGCTGATGGAGGCCGCCGAGCGCGGCCGTGCCCGGCTGGTGGCGCTCTCCGACCGCGTCGCGCGCCGCTACGCGCCGGCTGTGCATCTGCTGGCGCTCGTCACTTTCATCGGCTGGGTGCTGGTCCGGCCCTGGCAGGAGGCGCTGCTCAACGCCGTCGCCGTCCTCATCATCACCTGTCCCTGCGCCCTTGGCCTCGCCGTGCCGGTGGTGCAGGTGGTGGCCAGCAACCGGCTGTTCCGCCGCGGCATCCTGTTGAAATCGGCGACCGCCCTCGAGCGTCTCGCCGAGGTGGATACGGTGGTGTTCGACAAGACCGGCACGTTGACGCTGGGACAGCTCGAGCTCCGCCCTGATGCCGATCTCGATCCCGCGGCGATTGCGGTCGCCGCCGGCCTCGCCGCGCGGAGCCGTCATCCGCTGAGCCGCGCGCTCTGCCGCGCCGCGACCGAGGTGCCCGCCGCCGACGGCGTCGAGGAGCATCCCGGCGAGGGGCTCAGCCGCCGCACCGCCGCCGGCGAGATCCGCCTCGGCAGCCGGCGCTGGTGCGCGCCCGCGGCGGCGCTGACGGCGGAGGACGGCGATCCCGAGCTCTGGCTCGCGCGGCCGGGCGCGGCGCCGGTGCGCTTCCGCTTCAGCGACCGGCTCCGGCCCGATGCGGTCGAGGTGGTGGCGGCGCTCAGATCGAGCCGCAAGCGCCTCCTGCTGCTCTCCGGCGATCGCGCCGAACCGGTGCGCGCGGTGGCGGCGGCGCTCGACATCGCCGAGTGGCATGCGGGGGTCACGCCGGCGGAGAAATCCCGCACCCTCGACCGCCTCAAGGGCGAGGGCGCCCGGGTGCTGATGGTGGGCGACGGGCTCAACGACGGGCCGGCGCTGGCGGCGGCGCACGTGTCGATGTCGCCGGCGACCGCCGCCGATCTCTGCCAGACCGCCGCCGACGCGGTGTTCCAGGGCGTCTCGCTCGGTGCCGTCACCGAGGTGCTGAAAGTGGCGCGGGCGAGCGGCGCGCTGGTGCGCGAGAACATCGGCTTCGCGATCGCCTACAACCTCGCCGCGGTGCCGCTCGCCATGGCCGGGCTGGTGACGCCGCTCATCGCGGCGGCGGCGATGTCGGCCTCCTCGATCCTGGTGGTGGCGAACGCGCTCCGCCTCGGGAGGCGGGCATGACCGGTCTCCTCTTCCTGATCCCGATCGCGCTCGCCATGGGCCTCGCGGGGCTTCTCACCTTCCTCTGGGCGCTGCGCTCGGGGCAGTTCGACGATCTCGACGGCGCCGCCGGCCGCATCCTCTTCGACGAGGATCCGCCGCGGCAACCCAAGACCCAGCCTTCCTCTCAACCGCGGAGTACCTCCCCATGATCGACTGGATTCTCGGCATCGTGATGGTGTTTGCCGCCATCTTCGGCCTGTTCCTCGCCGCCGGCGCCTACGACATCGGCATGACCACCTTCGGCTTCGGCCTCTTCGCCTTCGGCGTGCTGTTCGATTTCTGGCTGGTGAAGAAGAGCTTCGACGCTCGGAAGGCCGCGGTGGCGGCGCCCGCGCATACCGTGCCTGCGCTCGGCGACAATTAGGCGATCGGCTGGTCCGGGAAGGCGAGCTCGTGGCGCGAGCGCCATTCCGGCTTGACGTAGTTGACGATGAGCGAGCGGCGAACGCCGGAGATCGGCCGCTTGCGGAAGCCGTGCCAGGTATCGGCGGCGGGGATGAAGATGAGGCCGCCATTGCGCCGGTAGGGCGCGGTCTCCACCACCTGCTTCCTGGCGTCGAGGATGTCGGTGCCCCAGCGCTCCGAGCCCGGCTCCGCCGAGAGGTAGATCAGCATGGTGAAGAGCTTGGCGCCGATGTCGGTATGCGGCTCCAGCCAGAAACCGTCGGTGTCGAGGCAGTATTCGATGCGGAGATGGCTGCCGGCGAGGTTGACCCCGCAGCGCGCCGCGATCCCGGCGGTCACCGCCTTGTCCTGCAGCGCCGCGGCGAGACCGGCGCAGACCGGAAACTGGCGTCGCTGCTCCGGCGCGAAGAAGACACGCGTGCTGTTGTGGGTCTCGCGCTTGCCGAGCGTGTCCGCGATGGGCGCCGGCACAAAGGGAAGCGCGTCGATGGCGCGGCAGGTGCTCTCCGGCAGCACCTCCTCGAGCAGCCAATGGCGGAACGGCCGCGCTTGCTGGCGCGAGCGGGCGAGGCAGCCGAGGAACTCCCGCGTGATCTCGAGATCAATAAGCATGGCCGTGCCATGTACCAGGAACCGCGGCCCGCGGAATTGATCGGGATCAATGCCGGGCTCGATCTGTTCCGGTTGTTGATCTAACGCAAGGACGGCGCCGTCGGCATCCGGCTATATCGCGATCGCTGCGGTCGGCGAGTCGGGGAGTCCCTCACGATGATGGCCAGCGATCTCGCGAGGTATCTCTCCGAGCGGGTGCCGCGCTACACCAGCTATCCGACCGCGCCGCATTTCTCCGCAGCGGTCGACGGCGCGACCTATGGCGGTTGGCTCGGCGCGCTGCCGGCGGCGGCGCGGCTCTCGCTCTATCTCCACGTTCCGTTCTGCCGCCAGCTGTGCTGGTACTGCGGCTGTCACACCAAGGTGGCGATCGACAATCGCCCGGTCGACTACTACCTCGCCGGTCTCGAGGCGGAGATCGATCTGGTGGCGGACCGTCTCGGCGCGGCGCGGCCGGTGGTGCATCTGCATTGGGGCGGCGGCACCCCGACCATCGTGGGACCGCGTGGCTTCCTCAGGGCGATGGAGCGCGTCCGCCGGCGTTTCGCCGTCGATGACGCGGCGGAGATCGCGGTGGAGATCGATCCGCGCCGGCTCGACGCCAGGATGGCGGAGGCGCTCGCCGCCGGCGGCGTCACCCGCGCCAGCCTTGGCGTGCAGTCCTTCGATCCCCAGGTGCAAGGCGCCGTCAACCGCATCCAAAGCCTCGCGGAGACCCGGAACGCGGCGACGCGGCTGCGCGCCGCCGGCATCGGGCGCCTCAACATCGACCTCCTCTATGGGCTGCCGCACGAGACGGAGGAGTCCTGCCGCGACACCGCCGAGGCGGTGCTGAGCCTCGCGCCGGACCGGCTGGCGGTCTTCGGCTATGCCCATGTCCCCGGGATGAAGCGGCACCAGCAGCTCATCCACGTGGCGGCGCTGCCGGGCCCGGCGGAGCGGTTACGCCAGGAGCAGGCGATCGCCGCGGTGCTGGGGGCGGCGGGCTTCGGGCGCATCGGCCTCGATCATTATGCGCGGGCGGAGGACGCGCTGGCGCGTGCCCAGGCGGCGGGCCGGCTCCGGCGGAACTTCCAGGGCTATACCGACGATCCCGCGGTGGCGCTGATCGGCTTCGGCGCCTCGGCGATCTCCGCCCTGCCCCAGGGCTATCTCCAGAACGGCCAGCGCCTCGGC
>DATKPX010000325.1:0-11243 GCA_035523855.1 Allostellaceae bacterium | reverse complement strand
GGCCGGGCTCAAGGCCGTCATTCCGCCGCTGCAGCAGCAGCTCTCCCAGGCGATCGACGCGCTCGCCATCCTCCTGGGCAAGCCGCCGGAGGAGGTGAAGATCACCGGCACCACTCTCAACGCGCTGACGGCGCCGACGGTGGCGCCGGGCCTGCCCTCGGAGCTGCTGATGCGGCGGCCGGACGTGCGCGAGGCGGAGGCACAGCTGGTCTCCGCCAACGCCAACATCAAGGTGGCGCGGGCGCAGTTCTTCCCCAGCATCCAACTCACCGGCGCCGGCGGCTTCGAGAGCCTGGCGCTCTCGTCCTTCGGCGGGCCGAGCAGCCAGATCTACAGCCTCGCCGCCTCCCTCACCCAGCCGATCTTCGAGGGCGGCGCCCTCGAGGGGCAGTTGCAATTCACCAAGGCGCGCTACCAGGAGCTGCTGCAGGACTACGCCCAGTCGATCGTCGCCGCCTTCAGCAACGTGGAGGATTCCCTGGTCACGGCGCGGCGCACCGGCGAGCAGCAGGCGGACGAGCAGATGGCGGTGGACAAGGCGCGCACCGCCTACACCATCGCCCAGGCGCAGTTCCGCATCGGCACCATCGACCTGTTGACGGTGCTCAACACCGAGACCGCCCTCTTCACCGCCGACGACCTGCTGGTGCAGGACGAGCTTGCCCATATGCAGGCGCTGGTCACCCTCTTCAACGCGCTGGGCGGCGGCTGGAAGGACAGCGACGTGGTCTATCCGCCGGCGGTCCTGCCGGCCGCCGACCGCAAGACGGCGGCCGCCCCGCCCAAAGCGCCGGCGGGTGAAATCAACGCGCAATAGGGGTAGACTGCGTCGGCGGAACGCCGGTTAACGACGGTGGATGCGCCACGGGCGAAGGCGCCCCAGGAGAGCGTGTCATGGGCAATCGTATCGCCGTGAGTCTCGCGGTCCTTCTGGCCCTCGGTCCGGCGGCAGGGGGTATCGCCATGGCGCAGGATCAGCCGCCGCCGCATCGCGAGTCTGCGATCGTCGGCGGCAAGCGAATCCAGCCGCGCGCCGACGAGTTCAGCGGCAACGGCGGCGCGCCCGACGTGTCGAACTCCGACGCGAAGCAGCTCGATTCCCTCTACAACCAGATCCTGCGCGACAGCAGCGCGCCGCTGGGATCCAGCGACGCGCCGGGCGCCAACCCGGCACCACCGCCACCCGCACCGAAGCCGCGCTGACCCCGACAGCGGATCGCCGCGGACATCACCGTGCGATGGTGACTCGCTCGCGGCGCCGCTGATCCGCACGCGAATGTGAAGCGCGCGGCGGGGCCGCGCTGCGCTTTCGATCGCATAGAGAGATCGGGGCGCGCGGCACCGGCGCCGCCGCGGCGCATTTTCTCAATCGCAGCATCCCTGATTGTCGCGCCGCCTCGCGCATTGCGCTGAATGCGGCGTCGCTGCGGCGGCGAAGTCGCGCTTGCTGCAACGCAGATTTGCGGCTCTCACGGGCATGTGCGTTGCAGCAAACGCCCTATATCCCGAGATCAGACGCAGGGCCGTTGGAAGGGGACGATGAAACGGATTTCATGGATGAGCCTGCTGGCCGGATCGGCCTTGCTGCTGCTGGCCGGCAGTGGCGCGTGGCATCTCGCCGAGCCGACGGCGACGGCGGAAACGCCGCCCGCCACGCCGCCCGGCGTGCCGGTGATCGCCGGCGTCGCGCGGCAGCAGGACGTGCCGATCTATCTCACCGGCCTCGGCACCGTGCAGGCCTACAACACCGTCACCATCCACACGCGGGTCGACGGCGAGCTCACCAAGGTCGCGTTCAAGGAAGGCCAGGACGTGAAGGCCGGCGACCTGCTGGCGCAGATCGATCCGCGCCCGTTCCAGGCGACGCTCGACCAGGCCACGGCGAAGAAGACCCAGGACGAGGCGCAGCTCGAGAATGCCAAGCGCGACCTGCAGCGCTACGCCGAGCTCGGCACCAAGGACTTCATCAGCCGGCAGACCGTCGACACTCAGAAGTCGCTGGTGGCGCAGCTCACCGCGACCATCGCCGCCGACCAGGCGGCGATCGACAGCGCGCAAGTGCAGCTCGGCTACACCACCATCACCTCGCCGCTCGCCGGCCGCACCGGCATCCGCCTGGTGGACCAGGGCAACATCGTGCACGCCACCGACGCCACCGGCCTGGTGGTGATCACCCAGCTGCAGCCGATCTCCGTCATCTTCACCTTGCCGGAGGAGGATTTCATCCCGATCAACCAGGAGCTCCGGCAGGGCTCGCTCAAGGTCATCGCCTACAGCCAGGACGACCGCACCAAGCTCGATGAGGGCACGCTGGCGCTGGTCGACAACCAGATCGACCAGACCACCGGCACGATCAAGCTCAAGGCGAACTTCCCCAACCCGCAGCACACGCTCTGGCCCGGCGAGTTCGTCAACGCGCATCTGCTGCTGAACGTACGCCACGACGCGGTCACCGTGGCGGCGCCGGTGGTGCAGCGCGGCCCGCAGGGCACCTTCGCCTATGTGATCAAGCCCGACGCCACCGTCGAGGCGCGGCCGATCAAGGTGGCGCAGATCGCCGACAACGTGGCGCTGATCGACAGCGGGCTTGAGGCCGGCGACCGCGTGGTGGTCGACGGCCAGTACAAGCTGCAGCCCGGCACGCGGGTCGCCGCCGCCGGCTCGCCCTCCGCGGTCGATGCCGGCGAGGGCCTGCCGTGAGCATCTCGACTCCCTTCATCCGGCGGCCGATCGCCACCTCGCTGCTGATGGTGGGCATCCTGCTGGTGGGTCTGGTGGCGTTCCGGATGCTGCCGGTGGCGCCCCTGCCGCAGGTGGATTTCCCCACCATCACCGTCACCGCCCAGCTCCCCGGCG
Organism: Allostellaceae bacterium; assembly: GCA_035523855.1. GTDB lineage: Bacteria > Pseudomonadota > Alphaproteobacteria > ATCC43930 > CGMCC-115725 > DASZHJ01. The sequence goes on along the minus strand of DATKPX010000325.1, from coordinate 8,387 downwards.
CCAGCCCCGAGACCATGGCGTCATCGGTGGCGACGCCGCTGGAGACGCAGTTCGCGCAGATCTCCAACGTGTCGCAGATGACCTCCACCAGCGGTCTCGGCGTCACCTCGATCACCATCCAGTTCGATCTGAGCCGCAACATCGACGCGGCGGCGCAGGACATCCAGGCGGCGATCAACGCCGCCAGCGGCCAGCTGCCGAAGAACCTGCCGACGCCGCCGACCTACCGGAAGGTGAACCCGGCGGACGCGCCGATCCTGAACCTGGGCGTGACTTCGGACTCGCTGCCGATCACCGTGGTCGACGATTACGCCGAGAACATCATCGCCCAGCACCTGTCGCAGCTGCCGGGCGTGGCGCAGGTCACCATCTTCGGCCAGCAGAAGCCGGCGGTGCGCGTGCAGGTCGATCCCGTGAAGCTTGCCGCCATGGGCCTCAGCCTCGAGGACGTGCGCTCGGTGCTGGCGATCGCCACCGACAACTCGCCCAAGGGCACCTTCGACGGCGCCCGGCAGAGCTTCAACATCTACGACAACGACCAGCTGCTGAAGGCGGCGCAGTACGACGACGTCGTCATCGCCTATCGCAACGGCGCGCCGGTGCATATCCGCGACATCGGCAAGGCGGTGGACGGCGCCGAGAACACCAAGCTGCAGGCCTGGCTCAGCGGCAAGCCCACCATCGGCCTCGCGGTCTTCCGCCAGCCTGGCGCCAACATCATCGCCACCGCCGATGCGGTGAAGAACGCGCTGCCGCGCCTCGAAGCGGCGATCCCGCCGGCGATCCACGTCGCCATCGCCATCGACCGCACGCAGACCATCCAGGCCTCGGTCTCCGATGTCGAGTTCACCATGCTGCTTACCATCGGCCTGGTGGTGATGGTGATCTTCCTGTTCCTGCGCAGCTTCTGGGCGACGGTGATCCCCAGCGTGACGGTGCCGATGGCGCTGGTGGGCACCTTCGGGGTCATGTACCTGCTCGGCTACAGCCTCGACAACCTGTCGCTGATGGCGCTCACCATCGCCGTCGGCTTCGTGGTCGACGACGCCATCGTGATGATCGAGAACATCGTCCGCCACATGGAAGCCGGCATGAGCCCGATGGAGGCCGCATACAAGGGCGCCGGCGAGATCGGCTTCACCATCATCTCCATCAGCATCTCGCTGATCGCCGTCTTCATCCCGCTGCTGCTGATGGGCGGGATCGTCGGGCGGCTGTTCCGCGAGTTCGCGGTCACCGTCACCGTCACCATCCTGGTCTCCGCCTTCGTATCGCTGACGCTGACGCCGATGATGTGCTCGCGCTTCCTGCGCGCGACCCACGAGGTGAAGCGCGGCCGGCTCTATAACGCCACCGAGCGCGCCTTCGACTGGCTGCTGGCAGGCTACGACCGCGGCCTCAAATGGGTGCTGCGGCACCAGGCGATGACGCTCGGCATCCTCCTCCTCACCATCGCCGCCACCGCGGGGCTCTACCTCGTCATCCCCAAGGGCTTCTTCCCGCAGCAGGACACCGGCGTGCTCTTCGGCACCTCCGAGGCGGCGCAGGACATCTCCTTCGAGGGCATGGTGCAGCGCCAGGAGGCGCTGGCGGCGATCATCACCAAGGATCCGGACGTCGCCGGCTTCCTCTCCGCGGTCGGCGCCTCCGGCTTCTCGCCCTCGATCAACACCGGCCGGTTCTGGATCAACCTCAAGCCGCACGACCAGCGCACCGCCAGCGCCGACCAGATCATCAACCGGCTCAGGCCGCAGCTGGCCAAGGTCGAGGGCGTGTCGCTGTTCCTGCAGGTGCCGCAGGACATCAACGTGGGCGGCCGGCTGAGCCGGACGCAGTATCAGTACACGCTGCAGGACGCGGATCTCGACGAGCTCAATCACTGGGCGCCGATCATGGCGGCGAAGCTCAGGACGCTGCCGCAGCTGCAGGACGTCGCCACCGACCAGCAGGCGGACGCCTCGACGGCGACCCTCACCATCAACCGCGACACCGCGGCGCGCTTCGGCATCCAGCCGCAGCTCATCGACGACACGCTCTATGACGCCTTCGGCCAGCGCCAGGTGGCGCAGTACTTCACCCAGCTCGACCAGTATCACGTGATCCTGGAGGTGGATCCCAGGCTGCAGGCGGATCCCACCACGCTGCAGAAGATCTACGTCAACTCGCCCACCACCGGGCATCAGGTTCCGCTCAGCACCTTCGTCAAGTTCGACACCGACACGACCGGATACCTCTCGGTCAACCACCAGGGCCAGTTCCCGGCGGTGACGCTCTCCTTCAACCTGAGCCCCGGCGCCTCGCTGGGCCAGGCGGTGGCGGCGATCCAGCGGGCGGAGACCGAGATCGGCAAGCCGGCAACGGTGCTCGGTACCTTCCAGGGGACGGCGCAGGCGTTCCAGTCCTCGCTCGCCTCGCAGCCCTACCTGATCGCCGCGGCGATCATCGCCGTCTACATCATCCTGGGCATGCTCTACGAGAGCTACATCCACCCGATCACCATCCTCTCGACGCTGCCGTCGGCCGGCGTCGGCGCGCTGCTGATCCTGATCGTCTTCCACTTCGATCTCAGCGTGATCGCGCTGATCGGCATCCTGCTGCTGATCGGCATCGTCAAGAAGAACGCGATCATGATGATCGACTTCGCGCTGGAGGCCGAGCGCAACGAGGGGCTGGCGCCGGAGCAGTCGATCTATCGCGCCTGCCTGCTGCGCTTCCGGCCGATCATGATGACCACCATGGCGGCGCTTTTGGGCGGCGTGCCGCTGATGCTGGGCCACGGCACCGGCGCCGAGCTGCGCCAGCCGCTCGGCTTCACCATCGTCGGCGGGCTGCTGCTGAGCCAGGTGCTGACGCTCTACACCACCCCCGTCGTCTATCTCTACCTCGACCGGCTGAGCCAGTGGCTGAGCCGCGGCGCGCCCGCCGCGGCGCCGTCGAGGCTGCAGAAGGCCCTGGCGCCCGACTCCGTCGGCGCCGAATGAGGAGCGACCGGCAATGCCCCGCCACGACATCGACCGCGAAGCCTCCGACATCGATCGGACCGACCCGCAGCGCGCCGTCGCCTCGCTCCAGGGTATCGCCGCTGCCTGGCTGCTGGCGCTGGCGGTGGGCATCGTGGCGATCCTGCCAAGCGCGCTCAGCGTCGCGGAGCACTCGGCGATCCGCACCGCCCATGCGGCGAGCCTGGAGCTCTCGGCGCTGGCGCAGCGGGTGCCACGGGTGCTGACGCATCGGCCGAGCCTGAGCCGCGGCGCCGGCGCCGGCACCGCCTTCGCGGCCGCTGCCTCCCGCCTCGATCCCGGCACGCTCTGAGCCCTCCGGCATTCAGCAAGAAGCGATCCGCCGAGCAATTCCCGGACAGAAGCGGCGGGCGCCGATGCCCATCTGACAAGTGAGACGCGGCGCCTGAGCCGCCTCACTGCGCAGAGGATCGATATTCGAGATGAACCGCTTCGTCACCGCCGCCGCCCTGGCCGCATCGCTCCTGCTCGCCGCCTGCGCCAATGGCGACGGGCCGCCGGGCACGCCCTATTCCGAGGTCGCCGCAACCATTCCACCGGTGCCGGCCGGCGAGGCGCGGATCTACTTCTATCGCGACTACGAGCCCTATGAGAGCCTGGCACGGCCCTGGATCTATCTGAACGGCCGGAGGATCGGCTATTCCGACCCCGGCGGCGTCTACTATCGCGACGTGGCGCCCGGCACCTACCGGATCAAGGTGGACAGCGAAGGCCGCTACTGGCACCAGTTCAAGACCGTCACCCTGGCTCCCGGCAACGTCGTCTACGCCAAGATCGAATCGCTCCGGAGCTGGGACAGCGGCGATCAGTATCAGCGCGACACCTTCGTCGTGGACCTGATCGGGCCGCCGGCGGCTGAGCGCCAGATCGCCGCGCTGAATTACGTCAGCGGCGGCTGAGCGGGCAAGGCGGCAACCGCGAGGAAGCGCCCGCAAGCCACGGCAAGCCGCGGATCCTGTCCGGATTAGTGTTGCTGGTCAGTCGGAGGCCGGTCCTGAGGCCGGCCACTGCCGAGACGGGAGACGGTCCATGCATCCGCGATCGAAAGTGAGCTTCCTCGATTTGAGCCGCCAGCAGGCGGCCTGGCGCGGTGCCGCGGGCTTGCTGGCCGGCGCCGCCCTGCTGTTCGCCATCCTCGCTCATTGATCCAAAGCGAGCGCCGCGCCCCTTGACGAGGCGCGGCGCGGCCGATCCGCGGCTCCGGTCTCAGAGATGCGGCAGATAGTAGAAGGGGAATCCGGACGGGCTGGCGTCGACGATGTTGAACGAGGTGGTGCCCCATCGGTAGCGCGAGGGGCTGAGCTGGTAGAGCGGCGCGCAGGTCTGCTCGCTGCCGTCCTTCTGCAGGCAGAGACCCTTCCGATCGTCGACCACCCAGCGGCCATACTCGGCCGAGGACGGCGTCACGATCTGGGTGAAACCGTTGTTGCCGAAGACGATCTGGTAGCGGGCGTCGGTGCCGTCGTTGAATTCCGCCCGGTGACCGGAAAGCCGTTTCCAGGTCTCGACCGGCGAGACGAGGCTCGCCGTCTCCGCCGCCGGCGTGCCGCAGGCCGACAGCAGCAGCCCGCCGGCAAGACCGAGCAGCGGCAGAGCCGCCATCAAGCGCATTCTCATCGTCATCTCCATTTCAGGTGTTGAGCTTTGGCGGGCGCTCGTCATCGCCCTCCGCGGGCGAGCACGGCGGAGCCGCTCTCGGGATCCGTCGGCACGAGCCGCGCCACCGCGGCGGCCGGCGACAGGGACTGCCGCGCCATCAGCGCGCAGCCCAGGATCGTCACGATGCCCAGCGCATGGGCCGTCATCAGAATAGCCTTGCCGAGCATCTTGCCTCCTCGCTTCTCGCCGCCCCGCCCTGGGCGGCAGCGGGATCAGGGGTCGACCGCAGAGAGAGGTGGTGATCGAGCAGCGGCGCATCGCGCCGGCCTTTGCTGCGATCTTCCGTTCCTTGCGAGATTGGCCGGCGGCGCGACTGAGCGTCGCTCGGCGCAAGAATGACAGTCTGATGGCAAGCGCGCGCCGGCCACCGGCAGGCGCCCTGCCGTAGCGTTGCGAAGGAACGTTGCACCTTCAACGCTCATAAAATGGAGCAAGCCCCATGCTTGCCAGACGCCCCAGGGACATCGGCGCGGCAGCGCCCGCGGCCTCGATCGACATTCCGCGCAGGACTTTGCCGGCTTCCCTCCGCGGCAGCGCCGTCGCCGCGGGCGCGCGGCTCGGCGCGGCGCTGGCGCTCGCCGCCGGATGCTCCGGCACCGCCGCCGCGGAGGGCCCGTTCAGCGCCGGCAGCTTTCCCGGCTCGATCCTGATCCCGGGAACCCAGACCTCGCTCAAGCTCGGCGGCTACGTGAAGCTCGACTACTCCTACGATTTCTCCGCCGCCCAAAATGCCGTCGGCGGCCTGTTCCCGAACGCCATCCCGCTCGATGCCAACGTGCCGGGGACCCACGCCAGCGCCGGCCACAGCACCCATGGCGTCTCGCAGCTGACCGCCGCGGAGTCCCGGTTCAACATCGAGACTCGCACGCCGACGGAATTCGGCGAGCTCAAGACCTTCATCGAGGGCGATTTCGAGAATCCGAGCGGCCTCACCAACTCCTCGACCTTCGAGACGGAATCGAACTCGGCGGGATTCCGCCTGCGCTACGCCTACGGCGCGCTCGGTCCCTGGCTCGCGGGGCAATGGAACTCGGTGTTCCGCGACACCCTCGCCGAGGCGGAGACCCTGGATTTCAACGGCCCCATGGGCGCCGGCGCCTATCGCCAGCCGCAGATCCGCTACACCTACCCGCTCGGCCCGCTGCACATCCAGGTGGCGGCAGAGAATCCGCAGACCTTTTGGGCGGACGCGACCTCCACCACGACGCTCGGCGGCCAGAGCTTCACCACCTTCGGAACCGGGCAGGGCGACAAGGTGCCGGACTTCGCGGCCTCGGCGACCTACGACGACACTTGGGGCCATCTGGCGCTGCGCGGGATCTTCCGCGACATCTACGACCACAACGGCACCGCCGTGACGCAGTCGGCCTTCGGCTGGGGGCTCGGCATCTCCGGCCGCATCAACACCTGGGGCAAGGACGACCTGATCTTCCAGGTGAACGGCGGCGACGGCGTCGGCCGCTACATGAGCAATTTCGTGGCGCTGGTGCGTGACGCGGTGGTGGACAGCGCCGCCAACCGGATGGAGACCATCCAATCCTGGGGCGGCCTCTTGGGCTATCAGCACTGGTGGACCGCGAGCCTGCGCAGCACGGTGGTCGGCAGCTACATCAAGGAGCAGAACCCGTCGGGCATCTTCACCCCTGCCGCCTTCGCGGTGCAGGCCGACACCTGGTGGACGACCCAGGTCAACCTGATCTGGAGCCCGGTCGCCTTCGTCGATACCGGCGTCGAGTTCAGCCGCGAGAACCGCCGCATCGAGAACGGCCAGTCCGGCGACGCGACCCGCCTGCAGTTCTCGACCAAGTTCAGGTTCTAGGGCGCGCCCACCCTCAGGCGCGGGCGTGCAGCGCCATGCCGATCAGCGCCGAGCCGCCGAAGATCAGGTTGATGCCGACCATGAGGCCGATGGCCCAGGCGGCGGTGCCAGGCAAGCCGACGAAAATGATGGCGGCGAGCACGAGGTCGACGATGCCGCTCAGCAGCATCCAGCCCCAGCGGCCGGAGAGCTCGCGCCGGTGATCGAGGGCGAACATGATCGAGGCGACGCCCTCCATGGCGAAGAAGACGACAAGCACCACCGTCAGCGACAGCGCGCCGCCCACCGGCCATCCGATCAGCACGGCGCCGGCGACGATGCCGATGATCGCCGAGAACAGCGACCAGCCGAAGCCCGGCGCCCGGCGCGCCCAAAAGGTGGTGACGAGGCCGGCGATGCCGCTGATCAGCAGCAGCCAGCCGACAAAGATCGCCACCGCCAGCGTGGCGAGCGGCGGAACGATGATCGCCGCCAGGCCGAGCAGCAGCAGCACGATCCCCTCGAGCAGGAACAATATCCAATGCTCGCGCAGCGACGCTGTCACCCTGGACTGCAATCGCTCGATGTCGCCCGAATTCATCGTCGTGGTCCCCTCCTTGCGGCTCCGCAAAACACTAGGGGCGTTGCGCGAGATGGGAAAGCGGCAATCCGGTGTCGCGGTTTTCGGAATAGGCGCCGATCAGGCGAGCTTGCGCAGATAATCCGTGGTGCCGGGCAACCATCGTCAGCTTACCGGCGGCGCTGCATCCGGCCGCGATGCTCCCGGCCCATCGCGGCGGCGGGCCGGCGCCGGTCCCGTTCCTGGAATACGAGGTTGGGCGCAACCCGCTGCTGCGGTGCCGGAAACGCCGGGTCTCGGCATCGAGCTGACGCCGGAGCCGCTGGCTCCCTCTATCGTGGATCGCCGCGCGCTCGGCTGGCGCCTTCCGGGACCGACGCGCCCTTCCGCGCGACCCCGCCTTAGAGATCTCGTAACCCTTTCGCCCTAGCGTCCCGGGGTCACAATGCTGACGAGGGCAGCGGCATGGGCACGATGATGGGATGGGTCGCGAGGTCGTTTCGCACGCTGGCGGTTTGTCTTCTCGCGACCGCCTCGGTGCCCGTCTTTCTCACGACCGCGGCTGGCGCCGACCCCGGGCTTTGGGTCGCCAAAGGGCCGAGCGCCACGGTCTATCTGTTCGGCACCATCCACCTGCTGCGAAAGGACCAGGTGTGGGAAACGCCGGCGGTTGCCGCGGCGCTGGCCAGGAGCGGGGAGCTCTGGCTCGAGGTGCCCGATCCGAACAATGCGCAGAAGGCCCATTCCCTGGTACAGCAGCTCGGCTTCGACCGCGCGCATCCGCTGTCGGGCAAGCTGCCGCCCGACATGGTGACGCATCTCGACAACGCGGCGAAATCCCTCGGCATCGCGGAGGGCGAGAAGGCGTTCGAGCCGATGCGACCCTGGCTCGTGACCCTGGCCCTCGGCACGGCGGCCGTGGTTCACGCCGGCTACGACCCCGCGAGCGGCGTCGAGAGCGCCCTGCTGCGCGACGCGTCTGCCGCCGGCATACCGGTGCGCGGCTTCGAGACGCTGGATGGCCAGATGCATTTCTTTGCCGATATGAAGCCCGCGCTCCAGGTCGAGCTGCTGCAGAACACGCTGCAGGAGCTGGATCGGGGACCGGAGCAGCTCTCGAGCCTGATCGATGCCTGGCTCAGCGGCGACGACACCGCGATCGCGAAAACGTTCGTGGACGAGGTCAAGCAGCCGTTCCCCGCGCTGTACCGCACTCTTCTGGTAGACCGCAACGAGGCCTGGGCCAAGACGATCGCCACCATGCTCAAGGGATCGGGCGTGCGCTTCGTCGCCGTCGGCGCGGCGCACCTCGCGGGTCCCGACAGCGTTC
>DATKPX010000324.1:0-2691 GCA_035523855.1 Allostellaceae bacterium | reverse complement strand
GGGGCTGAGCTCGCCGGCGGTCATTCGGCGGCGCGGGCGGTCCGGGCTTCCTGGATCGCCTCCCAGACGCGCCGGGGCGTTGCCGGCATGTCGATGTGATCGATGCCGAGCTCGGAGAGCGCGTTCACCAGCGCGTTGATCACCGTCGGCGGCGCGCCGATCGCGCCGGCCTCGCCGGCGCCCTTGATGCCGAGCGGGTTGGTGGTGCAGGGCACCACGTTGAAGGCGAACTCGATCTCGGGCAGGTGGAAGGCGCGCGGCATGCAGTAATCCATCAGCGAGCCGGTGACGAGCTGGCCGGATTGCTCGTCATAGACGCAGCCCTCCAGCAGCGCCTGGCCCACGCCCTGGGCGATGCCGCCATGCACCTGGCCCGCGAGCAGCAGCGGATTCACTACGCGGCCGAAATCGTCGACGACGAGGTAGCGCAGCACAGTGGTGATGCCGGTATCGGGGTCCACCTCCAGCTCGCAGACATGGCAGCCGTTCGGGAAGGTCGACGCGACCGGCATGAAATGCGCCTGCTCGTCGAGGCCGGGCTCGATCTCCCGCGGCAGGTTGAAGCTGTCGAAGGCGGCCTTTGCCACCTCGGTGATGCCGATGCGCCGGTCGGTGCCGGCGATGCGGAACTCGCCGTCGGCGAACTGGATGTCGGCCTCCGCCGCCTCCAGCCGATGCGCGGCGATCTTGCGGCCCTTCTCGATGATCTTGCGCGCCGCGATCTCGACGGCGGCGCCGCCCACCGGCATCGAGCGCGAGCCGCCGGTACCGCGGCCAAAGCCCACCACGTCGGTGTCGCCCTGGGTCACGCGGATGGTCTCGAAGGGGACGCCGAGTTGCTCCGCCAGCAGCTGCGCATAGGCAGTCTGGTGGCCCTGGCCCGAAGATTGCGTCCCGATCAGCAGCGTGATGTTGCCGCCGGCGTCGAAGCGGATCTCCGCCATTTCGTCATCGCCGCCGCCGCATTCCTCGATATAGGTGGAGAAGCCGATGCCGCGCAGCTTGCCGCGCGCACGGGAGTCCGCGCGCCGCGCGGCGAAGCCGTGGTAATCGGCGGCCTTGAGGGCGTCCTCCATGTTCTTCTGGAAATTGCCGCTGTCGTAGGTGCGGTCGAGAACGGTGGCGAAGGGCATCTGCTCCGGCTTGATGAAGTTCCGGCGGCGGATCTCCGCGGGATCGAGCTTGAGCGCGAGCGCCGCATGGGTCACCAGCCGCTCGACGATGTAGGCCGCCTCCGGCCGGCCGGCGCCGCGATAGGCATCGATCGGCGTCGTGTGGGTGAAGACGCCCTCGGTGCGCACCACCACCGCGGGGGTCTGGTAGACGCCCACATGCATGGCGGCGCCGCAGCCGGTCGGGATGAAGGTGCTGTAGAGCGAGAGGTAGGCGCCCATGTTCGCGATGATGTGGACGCGGAGCGCCAGGAATTTGCCGCTGTCGTCGAGCGCGAGCTCCGCCGTCGTCAGATTGTCGCGGCCGTGCGTGTCCGTGATGAAGGCATCGGAGCGCTCGCCGACCCAGCGCACGGGGCGGCCGAGTTTCTTCGCGGCATAGAGCACCAGCGCGTGCTCGGGATAGGGAAAGAGCTTCATGCCGAAGCCGCCGCCGACATCGGGCGTCACCACGCGGATGCGGGTCTCCGGCACATGGAATACCTCGTTGGCGAGGACCCCGCGGACGGTGTGCGAGCCCTGGCTCGAGGTGTAGAGGTGGTAGCGCTCCTCGCCGGTGTCGTAGTCGCCGAGCGCGCTGCGCGGCTCGACCGAATTGACCACCAGCCGGTTGTTGACGACCGTCAGCGAGACCACGTGCTTCGCCTTGGCGAAGCCGGCATCGACCGCGGCGCGGTTGCCCACTTCCCAGTCGAAGCAGAGATTGCCGGGACGGTCGTCCCAGACCTTGGGCGTACCCGGCTTGAGCGCCGCCTCGGCCTCGGTCACTGCCGGCAGCATCTGGTAGTCGACGTCGATGAGCTCGGCGGCGTCCTTCGCCTGCGCCAGCGTCTCCGCCACCACCATGGCGATGGAATCGCCGACATGGCGCACCTTGTCGGTGGTGAGCGGCTTGCGGCGCGGCAGCTTGGCCTCGCTGCCGTCCCGGTTGGTGATGGGAACCGCGCAGGGGATGGTACCGATGCCGTCGCGGTCGAGGTCGGCGCCGGTGATGATGCCGATCACGCCCGGCGCCTTCGCGGCGGCCGCGGTGTCGATCTTGCGGATCATGGCATGGGCGTGCGGCGAGCGCAGGATATGCGCGTAGGTCTGCCGCGGCAGCACGAGGTCGTCGGTGTAGCGTCCGTGGCCGGTGATGAAGCGCTGATCCTCGACGCGGCGGACCGGCTGACCCATTCCGAACTGTGGCATCGGCTCTCTCGTTTCCCTTGGATGCGGATCCCGCCTCGGGCAGGCATGCTAGGATAGGGGCTCGACAGGGGCCTACCAACGTCTTTTTCGAGGGTGCGAAACCAGCGATGTGCGGTCGTTTTGTCCTGCGGACGCCGGTGGAGGAGCTCCGGCGGATCTTCGGCTTTATCGAGCAGCCGAACCTGATGCCGCGCTACAACATCGCGCCGACCCAGGACGTGCCGGTCATCCGCCAGCGCCGCAATCCAGCCGGCGAGCGAACGCTGCAGATGCTGCGCTGGGGCCTCGTCCCGAGCTTCGCCGAGGACACCAAAGGCGGCGCCCGGCT
>DATKPX010000323.1:0-2931 GCA_035523855.1 Allostellaceae bacterium | reverse complement strand
CTGCGCGCAGATCAGGCTGGAGACCGCATCGTTGACCGGGCCGACCAGGAAGATGATCCGCTCCTTGAGCAACCGCGAATAGATGTCATAGGCGCGTTCCCCGCGGTTGGTCTGCTCGACCACCATAGGTACCAGCGTATTCATGTAGATCTCGTGAGGATCGCGCATCGCTCGTCCGCTCCAGTTCTGGGTCCTGAAAACCAGCCGCCCGCCGGCTCTCAGCCCTTGGCCGCTTCCGTCTCCGCCTCGGCGCCCGCCGCCGCGGCCTCGTCTTCCTCGTCGGCCTTGAGGAGTTCGCTCACCGGTACGCGCCGCTCCGCTACTTGTGCACGCTCGAGGATGAAATCAATGACCTTTTCCTCGAACATGGGCGCCCGCACCTGGTCGACCGCCTCCGGGTGCTCGCGATAATACTCGATCACCCGGCGCTCCTGGCCGGGAAAGCGTCGCGCCTGCTCCGTGAGGGCACGGTTAACTTCCTCCGGCGTGACGGTGATCGACTGGGCGCGGCCGACCTCCGCCAGCAGCAGGCCGAGCCGCACCCGCCGCTCGGCGATGGCGCGGTACTCCGACTTCACCTGCTCCTCGGTCTGCTCCGGCTCGGCGGGCGGCGCCGGCTCGGCGCCCGCCGCCGCCTCGCCGCCCTCGGCCTTCTGCCGCTCCTGCTCCTGTTGGTACTGGCGCCAGATCGCGTCGAGCTCGATGTCGACCATGCCCTGCGGCACCGCGAAGGAATGGCGCTCGGCGAGCTTGTCGAGCAGCGCGCGCTTCAGGCGCTGGCGCGCCAAGTTCTCGTAGTCGCGCTCGATCTGCTCGGAGACCGCCTGGCGCAGCTCGTCGAGCTTCTCCATGCCGACCGCCTGGGCCAGCGTGTCGTCGATCGGCTGCGTCTCGAAGCCGCGCACTTCCTTGACGGTGACCTCGAAATTCGCCGCCTTGCCGGCGAGATCGGCGGCGCCGTAATCCTCCGGGAAGGTCACGGAGATCGTGCGCTGCTCGCCGGCCTTCATGCCGACGACCTGATCCTCGAAGCCGGGAATGAAGGAGTTCGAGCCCAGCTCCAGCGTATAGCCCTCGGCGGCGCCGCCGGGGAATTCCTTGCCGTCCACCGAGCCCTTGAAGTCGATGACGACGGCGTCGCCCTTCTCCGCCGCGCGCTCCGCCACCGTGCTCTTGCGCTGCTGCGTCGCGATCCGCTCCAGCGCCGCCTGGATGTCGGCCTCCGGCACTTCCGGCCGCAGACGCTCAATCGAGAGCGCGGAGAAGTCCATCGGCTCGATCTCCGGCAGGATCTCGACCGCGAGCTTGTATTCGAGGTCGGTGCCCTCGTTGAAGGAGACGATCTCCACCTTCGGCTGCAGCGCCGGGCGCAGGTTGTGGCTGCGCAGCGCCTCGCCGGAGCTGTCGTTCACCGCGCGCTCCAGCACCTCGCCCAGCACCGCCGGCCCGTAGCGCTTCTTCAGCACGGTGATCGGCACCTTGCCAGGGCGGAAGCCCGGCAGGCGCACCTCGCGGCCGAGCTCGGTGAGCCGGCTGGTGACGCGCTGCTCGATGTCGGCGGCGGCGAGCACGACCTTGAACTCGCGCTTCAGGCCCTCGGCATTGGTCTCGGTGATCTGCATGGGAAAACCGCCTGACTCCGCAAGGGCGCCCGACAGGCGCCGCATGTTAAATAGGATCTCTCGCCCAGAAATTCACGCCGGCGCATGGGTCACAAGCGCAAGCGGCGAGCCTCAAGCAGGAACGACTGGTGCGGGCGGAGGGACTTGAACCCCCACGACTTGCGTCGCTGGAACCTAAATCCAGTGCGTCTGCCAATTCCGCCACGCCCGCGCCGTCTCCGCCGGGGGCGGCTTCATAGCATGGGATGCCGAGGCGGGGAACAGGCCTTCAACCGCCCTCCATGCCTAACGGCGGCCCAGGCAGGCGCGCGCGGCCGCGTCCAGAATCGCATCGGCATCAATGCCATAGACACGGTAAAGATCCGGCAGGTCGCCGGACTGGCCGAAATGGTCGACGCCGAGGGGATGGATGCGGTGGCCGGCGACGGACCCCAGCCAGGAGAGCGTCGCCGGATGCCCGTCGAGCACGGTGACGAGGGCGGCGTCGGGCGCCAGCCCGGCCAGCAGCCTTCCCACATGGCCGCGCTCGCCATCGCGGACGCCGGCGAGCCAGTCGCGATGCAGACGGTCCGCCGAGGTGACGGCAAGCAGCCCGGCGCCGGGAATGTCCTCCAGGATCGCCTGATGGGCGGCGATCGCCTCCGGCGCCAGCGCGCCCTGGTAAACGATCGCAAGCTCGGTGCCGGGCGCCGGCGGCACCGCCCAATAGGCGCCGGCGACGATGTCGCGCGTGAGCGCCGGCGTCAGCGCGCGCTCGGGCTGGCCGACGGGCCGCGTCGAGAGGCGGAGATAGACCGCGCCGCCATCGGGCGCCTGCATGTGCTCGAAGCCCCAGCGCATCAGCACCGAGAGCTCGTCGACGAAGGCGGGCTCGAAAGCGGTGAGTCCGTCCTGGCTCATGCCGATGAGCGGCGAGCCGATCGATTGATGCGCGCCGCCCTCCGGCGCCAGCGTGATGCCCGAGGGCGTCGCCACCAGCATGAAGCGGGCGTTCTGATAGCAGGCGTAGTTGAGCGCATCGAGGCCGCGGGCGATGAAGGGATCGTAGAGCGTGCCGATGGGCAGCAGGCGCGCGCCGAACACCGGCTCGGCGAGGCCGAGCGCCGCCAGCAGGATGAAGAAATTGTTCTCGGCGATGCCGAGCTCGATGTGCTGGCCCTCCGGCGACATCTGCCAGCGCTGGGCCGAGACCACCTTCTCGTCGCGGAAGACATCGGCGCGCTCGCGGCGGTCAAAGAGACCGCGCCGGTTGACCCAGCCGCCAGGTTGGTGGAGACGGTGACGTCGGGCGAGCAGGTGACGATGTGGC
>DATKPX010000322.1:0-8674 GCA_035523855.1 Allostellaceae bacterium | reverse complement strand
CCTGGCCGCAGGACGGCGACCGCGAGGCATGGTGGCCGCAGCTGGTGGCAACCGATCCGGCGACGCCCAAGGTGATTGCGCGGCTGCCCTTCGCGGGGCCCGGCAACGCGCGCATGAACGGCGTCGACGCGCTGGCGATCGGCCGCGGCGCGCTCGAGGACACCGGCGGCGACCGCAGCCTGCTGGTGCTCGAGGTGAGCTCGGAGATGAGCCGCGGCCGCCTGCTCGCGGCGCTGAAGGCCGGCGGCTTCGAGCCCGCCTTCGTCGCCGCGGTGGAGCAGCGGCCGGGCGTCGGCATCAACCTGCTCGAGATCGAGGGCACGGTGGCGCCCGGCGATCCGCGGCTCGCGGCGGCGCTGGCGCCGTTGGAGGCGGCGGTGCATCGGGTATCCTCGATCGGCGGCTACGCCTGCCCGCTCTCGGCGCAGGAGCTGGCGGGCCGCCGCAAGGGCCCGGCGAAGAAGCGAGGCTAGATCAAGATGAGCGCAGAGATCATTCCTGAGCCGCAACCCGGCGTGCTCGACATCGCGCCCTATCGCGGCGGCGAGGCCGGCGCGCCCGGTTTCGAGCGGCCGATCCGCCTCGCCTCCAACGAGAGCGCGCTCGGCCCCAGCGCCAAGGCGATGGCCGCCTACAAGGCGCTCGCCGGCGAGATCCACCGCTATCCCGACGGCGGCGCCGAGGCGCTGCGCAAGGCGCTGGCGCGCCGCTACGGCGTCGACGCCGAGCGCATCGTCTGCGGCAACGGCTCCGACGAGCTGATCGGACTCTTGACCAAAGCCTATGCCGGCCCCGGCGACGAGGTGCTCTACAGCCGGCACGGCTTCCTGATGTATGCGATCGCGGCGAAGGCCGCCGGCGCCACGCCGGTGACCGCGCCGGAGAGCAACCTCACCTTCGACGTCGATGCGATGCTGAAGGCGGTGACGCCCAGGACCAAGATCGTCTTCCTCGCCAATCCCAACAATCCCACCGGCACCTACATCCCCGCCGAGGAAGTGAAGCGGCTGCACGCCGGTCTGCCGAAATCGACGCTGCTGATCATCGATGCGGCCTATGCGGAGTATGTGCAGCGGAACGACTACGAGCCCGGCATCACCCTGGTCGAGCGCGCCAAGAACGTGGTGATGACGCGCACCTTCTCGAAGATATACGCGCTGGGCGGGTTGCGCGTCGGCTGGGTCTACTGCAGCGCGCCGGTGGCGGACGTGCTGAACCGCGTGCGCGGCCCCTTCAACCTCAACGCCGCCGCGCAGGCGGCGGCGGTGGCGGCGGTGGAGGACGTGGCGGCGGTCGATCGCGCGCGCGAGCACAACGACATCTGGCGGCCGTGGTTCGAGAAGGCGCTCGCCGAGATCGGCCTCACGGTCAATCCCAGCGTCGCCAACTTCGTCATCGTCAGGTTCCCCGGCGAGCGCGGCAAGACCGCCGACGCCGCCTTCGAGTTCCTGAAGTCGCGCGGCATCCTGACCCGCAAGATGGGCGGGTATCACCTTGCGGAGTGGCTCCGCATCAGCATCGGCACGGAGGAGGAGATGCGCGCCGTCGTCAAGGCGTGCGGCGATTTCCTCAAGGGATCGTGACGCAGCCGAAGTTCGCCCGCGTCGGCCTCGTCGGCATCGGCCTCATCAACTCCTCGCTCGCCCGCGTGCTGCGGCGGGAGAAGCTCGCCGGCGAGATCGTCGCCTGCGCGCGCCGCCAGGAGACCCTCGACAAGGCGATGGAGCTCGGGATCTGCGACCGCGTCACGACCGATCCCGCCGCGGCGGCGAAGGATGCCGATCTCGTGGTGCTGGGGACGCCGCTTTCCGCCTACGCCGAGATCGCGCGGCTGGTCGGTCCGGCGCTGAAGCCCGGCGCCATCGTTACCGATGTGGGCTCGGTGAAGCAGGCGGTGATCCGCGACATCGCGCCCCACATTCCCGCCGGCGCCCATTTCGTCCCCGGCCATCCGGTCGCCGGCACCGAGCATTCCGGTCCCGCCTCGGGCTTCGCCGAGCTCTTCCACGACCGCTGGTGCATCCTGACGCCCTCCGCGGAGACCGACGCCGGCGCGCTCGCCACGGTGACCGCGCTCTGGCAGGCGGCGGGCATGCGCGTCGTCACCATGGACGCGGAGCATCATGACCTGGTGCTGGCGATGACCTCGCACCTGCCGCACCTCATCGCCTACACCATCGTCGGCACCGCCACCGATCTCGAGGACACGCTCAAGTCCGAGGTGATCAAGTTCTCCGCCGGCGGCTTCCGCGACTTCACCCGCATCGCCGCGTCGGATCCGGTGATGTGGCGCGACATCTTCCTCAACAACCGCGAGGCGGTGCTGGAGCTGCTGCAGCGCTTCAGCGAGGACCTGACGGCCTTGCAGCGCGCGATCCGCTGGGGCGAGGGCCAGAAGCTCGAGGACCTCTTCACCCGCACCCGCGCCGTCCGCCGCTCGATCATCGAGGCGAAGCAGGCGTAATTGCCGGGATGGGTGGAGGTGCGTCCTTCGACGCGCTTCGCTTGCTCAGGATGAGGACTTTTCTTTCCGCCATCCTCCAACGGCCCTCATCCTGAGCAAGGGCCGATAGGCCCGCGTCGAAGGACGCAGGATGCCCCTGCAGGGCCGCTCACCACGCGATCCGCGGCATCGCCAGCAGCTTCGCCGGGCCGAGATAGAGGTTTCCGTTCTGCACGCGGGCGGGCAGCGTCACCTCCGGCGTGCCGTTGGCGCCGGGCTTCGACATCAGCTGCAGCGCGATCTTGGCGAGCTGGCCGTCATTGGGGCGCATCGCGCCGCTTGCCACCATGGCGTCGGGGATGGCGCCGGGGCCGACGATCGTCGTCCTCAGCGCGCCTTCCGGCTGCAGCTGCGCGTCGAGCGCGATCGTGCCGTCGGCGTTCGCCTGCAGCGGGCCCCAGACGAGGCGCGTCAGCTGCACCTCCAGCGTGCCGCCCTCGTCGCGCCAGCGCGCCAGCGCCTGGGGCGCGGGGCCGGCGGGAATCGCGCCCTTGAGGGTGGCGCGGGCGCTCACCTCGTCGATGACGCGGCCGAGGGCCGGCACCTCGGCGGGCAGGCTGAGCTGCGTCACGTCGACCGCGAGCGTGCCGTCGGATTCCAGATGATTTCCCGCCGGCGCCGCCGGCAGGATCAGATGCGTTTCCGCCCGCGCCGCCTGAAAGCCGCTGCCGGTCACCGTGCTGGCGGTGAGCGCGAGGTTGGTGCCGTCGCGGGTGATGCTCACCGCGCCCGTGACATCGGCGGCGGCGGCGTCGAGGGCAGGACGGAGATCGCTCGCCGGCAGCGTGAGGCGCGCGCCGTCGGGCGCGCTCAGCGCCCAGCTGCCCCAGTTCCACACCCAGGCGCTGCCATCGAGCCGGGGCGCCGTCACCGCATAGATCGGTGCGCCCGCGCTGCGGCCGTAGCTCGTCTCGGTGAGGCTCACCCGGAGCCGGAGCGGAAAGCCGGTCACGCTCAGCCCCTGCCAGGCGACGTTGGCGCCGGCCTGGCGCTCGCGCGCCGCCCAGGCCGCGATCTCATCGGGGATCCGCTGCGCGCTCCAGAGCCAGAGCGCGCTCACCCCGCCGGCGGCAAGCACCAGCAGCGCGAGGAGGAGGAGCGGGAGGCGGCGCGGCGACAACAGAGCTTTGATCATTGCAGCCCCTATATAGGGCAGAGCGGCCCGGTGCGGTAGAAGCAGGCCTCGGTTGCGCGGCGCGCGCTTGCGACAACCGGCCGCCCGGTTACACTGCGCGGCGCCGGTCTTTCCCGATGTCCTCCTCCCCCGACCTCACCGCGGCCACGCCCTCGCGCTTCACGCCCGCGAGCCTGCTGCCCGTGGTCTTCGTGGTGCTGTGGTCGAGCGGCTTCATCGGCGCCAAGCTCGGGCTTCCCCATGCGGAGCCGATGACCTTCCTCGGCCTCCGCTTCACCATCGTGACGGCGATGATGGGGGCGGTGAGCCTGGTCACCGGCGCGCGCTGGCCCGGCACCTGGCGCGAGGCGCTTCACATCGGCGTGGCGGGCGCGCTGCTGCAAGGCGTCTATCTCGGCGGCGTCTATTTCGGCATCTCCAGGGGCGTCGGCGCCGGCGTCTCCGCCCTCATCGTCGGATTGCAGCCGATCCTCACCGCGGCGCTGGTGCCGCGCTTCCTCGGCGAGCGCGTGAGCGCGCGCCAGTGGCTGGGCTTCGTCCTCGGCCTCCTGGGCGTGGTGCTGGTGGTGACCAGCCGCCTCGGCCTCGACGTCGGCCATCTCTGGGGCGTGGTGGCGACGGTGGGGGGGCTGGGCGGCGTCACCCTCGGCACGCTCTACCAGAAGCGCTTCTGCCTCAACATGGATCTCCGCACCGGCGCCACGATCCAGAACGCCGTCAACGCCGCCCTCACCCTGACCGGCGCTTTCCTCTTCGAGGACCGCACCATCGACTGGACGCCGTCCTTCGTCTTCGCGCTCGCCTGGCTGGTGGTGCCGCTCTCGGTGGGCGCGGTGCTGCTGCTCTACCGGCTCCTGCGCCGCGGCACCGCGACGCGGGTGATGAGCGTCTTCTACCTGGTGCCGCCCACCACCGCGCTCATGGCCTACGCGGTCTTCGGCGAGCGTCTCAACGCGGTGGCGCTCCTCGGCATGGCCGTCGCGGTGGCCGGCGTCGCGCTGGTGATGCGGGGCGGCCGGCGATGACCACCATCGAGCGCGCCCTCGACCAGCCCGAGATCAAGGCGGCGCTCGACCGACGCGGCGATCTCTGGGTCTTCGGCTACGGCTCGCTGATGTGGGATCCGGGCTTTGCCCACGCCGAGGTGCATCCGGCGCTGCTCTACGGCTATCACCGGCGCTTCTGCGTCTACTCCTTCCGCTATCGCGGCACGCCCGACTGCCCGGGCCTGGTGCTGGGATTGGACCACGGCGGCGCCTGCCGCGGCATGGCCTATCGCGTGGCGCACCGCGACGCGCGCGCGGCGCTGGTCTATCTCTGGGAGCGCGAGCTCCGGGGCGGCGGCTATCACATGCGGACGGTGCGGCCGCGGCTTCCCGGCCGGCGCACGGTCGAGGCCTATACCTTCGTCGTCAATCACGCGCACAAGGATTACGCCGGCGAGCTCAGCCTCAAGGAGACCGCGCGCTATATCGTGCAGGGGATCGGCGACCGCGGTCCCTGCAGCCACTATCTCCACAACACGGTGGAGCACCTGGAGGAGCTCGGCCTGGTCGACGGGCCGCTGCACCGCCTCGCCGCGATGGTGCGCAAGATGGCGGCGGCGCAGGAGCGCTAGCGCCGGCGTGCACCAACATCCTCCGCCTTCGACTCACCGCCTCCGGCGGTGGCTCAGGGTGACGGGCATTTCAGATGGCAGAAAGACAGATCTTCATCCTGGGCCATGATGCGAAGCATCATGAGTCGAAGGACCCAGAATGCAATTCCCACAGCGCCTCAGTGCCCGTGCAGGCGGCGGTCGCGGGCGTCGTAATAGGCCTTCATGGTGAGGAAGATGTAGAGGATGCAGACCACGAAGAGGGCGATGCCCGAATAGTGGAAGAAGCCGTCCTCGTAGACGCCCGCCAGCACCACGCCCACCAGGGTGAGGAGGGTCATGATGGGGATGAAGATCCAGAGGCTGTTTTCTTGCGTGATCAGCATGATCGGGTGCTCGTTATCCGGATGGTCGCAGGGTTGCCGGGGATCATAGCGGCGCTGGCGTCCGGCGCAACCCCGAGGCGCGCCCGCCCTCAGCCGCCGGCGAAAAGGGCGCGGAGCCGCTCGCGGGCGGCGCGGCCCGCCGCCAGGTCCCAGCAATTGACGATGGCGAGGCGGAAGCCGCCGGGCGGCATCGCGTGCTGCTCCGGCGGCACCTCTTCCTCGAAGGTGATCTGGATCGAGGAGATGCCGGGCTCGCGCAGGATCGTCTGCACCGCGGCGCGGTCGATCCGCCACTTGATGCCGTGGTCGCCGAACAGCACCACGCTCCAGCCGGTGCGGCGGTCGCGGTCCTCGAAGGGCCAGATGCCGGAGCTGTAGAGCGCCACCACCGCGCGCAGCCAGCCCTTGCCGTTGAGGTCGAGCCACTGCTCCGCCATGCGCAGATGGCACTCGATGATGGTGCCGGCGATGGTCTCGAGATTGACGATGCCGGTGAAGCCCTCGAGGTTGAGCGCAAGCCAGGGCAGGACGCGCTCCTCCAGCGCCGGCATCTTCTCCGCGTGCAGCGTCCAGTAGTCGAAGGTGCCGTCGCGCAGCGCAATCCCGGTGCTGTGGCGCCACCAGACCGGCTCGCCGTCGCGCAGCGCCACGTCGGTGCTGACATGCTCGCCGGTGAAGTAGGGCATCCAGAGATAGCCGGGCTCGATCGCCGCCTCGTACTCCGCCTCGGAGTGGAGCACGCGGCTGCCGGTGCCCATGCCGCGCATGTTGTAGATCGGCTTCGAGAACACGGGATAGCGCGGCGGCATCACGCCATGCGGCCCGTGCGGCAGCCCCTGGGTCTCGCAGATCAGCAGCTTGTTGTAGACCCAGCGATGCTTCGGATAGAGCGTCCAGCCGGTGGCGTCGTCGATCGGCACCACGACATTGTCAGGGCAGGGCTCGTGCTCGAAATACTGCCACCGCCAGGGATCGACACCGAGATAGGGCAAGGGCGTGCTCCAAGGTTCTCTCAGAATGATGCGCGATCGGGCGCGCTGTGTCCAATCGGGTGCCCGTGCGTCAGCATCACGACCCGTAGATCTTGATGCCAGGCCGGCCGGCCTGGCAGTTCGGACATTTCCGCTGCCGGAATTGACTTCGGTAAATGATGTATCTGTGGCCGCACTCTCGCCCCTCGACGGGCCGGGCGCATTCGAGCAGCCAGACTTCCCGGATCGGGCCGTCCTTCTCGAGAAAACAGATGTATTGCATCCGAAGCGCGCGAGGCTCTGCGGGGCCCATAAGCCGCTGGCGATTGCGGTTGAGGGTCCCCGCAGACATGACCGCAGCCATTGTTCTCTCCGTGCCGAGGGCGTGATCCCCATATGGGAGCGGGACACTGATCGGTCAAATCCTGGGGATGGGACCGGCTCCGCCCCCCAGCTTGCACCGCCCGGCAGCGCGCTCTAGTTTCCACGAAACCTGCGCGCGAGGTCTCGTGCCTGATCTCTCGATCACCGTCGTCTCCGCCGCCGATGCCGCCTATTTCGATCTTCTCGAAGGGCTGGTGCTGTCGCTGAAGGCGGCGCCGCGCGCGCGCCATCTGCCGATCTCGATCCTCGATCTCGGCCTCGAGGGGGCGCAGCGCCGCTGGCTCGAGGGCGAGGGCGCGCGGCTCGTCGAGCCGGGCTGGGACGTCGCGTTTTCCGGCCGCGGGCGGCTGCCGCGGCATTTCCAGGCGATGACGGCGCGGCCCCACCTGCCGAGGCATTTCCCCGGCCATGAGATCTATCTCTGGCTCGACGCCGACACCTGGGTGCAGGACGATGCCGGCCTCGAGCCTTTCATCCGCGCGGCGCGGCGCGGCAAGCTCGCGATCGTGCCGGAGATCGACCGCGGCTACTGGACCATCCACAAGCGGCCGAAACCCTGGGGCCAGAACCAGAAGGCCTTCGCCTGGGCCTATGGTCTCAAGGCCGGATACCGTCTCGGCCGCAATGCGATCCTCAACACCGGCGCCTTCGCGCTCCGCGCCGACGCGCCGCATTGGGCGCGCTGGGCGGCGGCGCATGAGCACGCGCTCAACCGCCACCGGTGGGGCGCTCTCGACATCCGCCGGCTCGAGCTCGTCAATTCCGAGCAGACCGCGCTCAACTACGTCGTCTTCGCCGAGGGCCTGCCGGCGAGTTTTTTGCCGGCCTACTGCAACTGGTTCTGCGGCAAGGGCACGCCCGCCTTCGACCGCGCGCGCGGCCTGCTGGTCGAGCCGCACGAGCCGCATCACCCGCTCGCAATCGTGCATCTGGCGGGGAAGGGGATGAAGGAGCGGCTCTGGCGCCTGGAGACCCTCGACGGCGGCGCGATCGAGACGCGGCTCACCTGGCGGGCGACCCGCGATCTTGCGGCACCGCCCCTGGCGCGGCCGGCGGCGGCGATATAGCCTCGCGACGAGCGGGAAGGAGATGGGCGATGCCCTTGGACGCAGGCGGTTTCGGCGGCGGTGGCGGCAGCGGGCGGCGGCCCTCGCGCAACGTGCTGGGCGAGCGCCTCGAAAGCTGCTCGATCAAGCCGATGACCGGCTTCTACCGCAACGGCTGCTGCGACACCGGCCGCGAGGACCGCGGCAGCCACACGGTCTGCGTCGTCACCACGGCGGAGTTCCTCGCCTTCTCCAAGGCGCAGGGCAACGACCTCTCGACCCCGGTGCCGGAGTTCGGCTTCCCCGGCCTCAAGCCCGGCGACCGCTGGTGCCTCTGCGCGCCGCGCTGGCAGGAGGCGCTGGAGGCCGGGAAGGCGCCGCGCGTCGTGCTGCGCGCCACCCACGAGGGCGCCCTCGACTACTGCGCCCTCGCCGACCTCAAGAAATACGCGATGGACCTGGCCTGAGGCGCGTCCCGGCCTCGGTTGCGGGTCAATTCGAGGTTGTCCGCTAAATCAATCTTCCCACGTCAGCTTTTGCCAGAAGATCGTGTCGAGAAGGGCGGAGACTATCAACCGAAGCCCTCTTAGAGCCTGGCGCGGATGCGAGAAGCCGCCAAATCGCCGGGATGTCCCGTGAAGCAACAACTGGC
>DATKPX010000321.1:0-10719 GCA_035523855.1 Allostellaceae bacterium | reverse complement strand
CGCCTCGCGCGTGCGCGCGACCGGCGCGTCGGCATAGTCGAGGCCATCGGCCGCGCAGCGCGCGGCGATCTCGCGCGTCAGCGCCACCGGCGAGGTGCTGCAATCGACGAGGGTCTTTGCGCGGCGCTTCGGCGCCGTGCGGACAGCGTCGGTGATCTCTTGCACCTCGCGGCCGCTCGGCAGCGACAGGAAGATCACGTCCGCCTGCTGTGCCACCTCCGCCGCCGAGCCGCAGGCGGTGACGCCGGCGGCGGCCAGGCGCTGCAGCGGCAGGCGGTGGAGATCGGTGGCGTAGACCGGCAGCCGGCTCTTGCGCGCGAGATTGGCGCACATCGGCTCCCCCATCACGCCCAGACCGATGAAGCCCAAAGTCTCGATGGCGCTCATGCTCTCCCCCTCGGAAAGATGTCACCGCGCGGCGCGGATGCGCTCCAGCACGGGAAGGATATAGGTGCGGAACAGCGCGGGATTCTCGCTCATGGGAAAATGCCCGAGCTCCTTCATCACCACCGCCTCGACACCGGGGATCTGCCGCGCCGTGCGCTGCGTGTCCTCCGGCGTGCAGGAGAAGTCGTATTCGCCGGTGAGCAGATAGAGCGGGCAGCGCCGCGGATCGATCGCCCGCACCTTCTCGCGGAGATCGCCGTCGACGCGATAGAAATGGAGATCGCCCTTGAAGATGCCGGGGCCGCCCTGCATGTACATCCAGAGCGTCTCCCAGCGCGCCGCGTCCGGACTCTGCGGCGCCATCAAGCCGGAGACCAGCGCGGCGGAGATCTCGCCATGCACGTCCGGCCGATGGAGCCACTCGGTATCGTACCAGGGCGTCTGGAAATCCGCGGCTTCGAGGCCGATGAGGGCGCGGAACTTCTCCGCGTGCTCGATCGCGAGATGCAGCACGATGCGGCCGCCGATCGAGCAGCCCAGCACCACCGGCCTCGCGAGATTGAGCGCGGCGCAGAAGGCGAGGATCGCCTCGGCATAGGACTGCGTCGTCAGGCGATACTCCTCGCGCTCCCAGCCGTCGGGCGGCGTCGACTTGCCGTGCCAGGGCATGTCGAAGGCGAGGACGCGGTAGTGATCGGTGACCGCCGCGTCGGTCATCAGATGGCGGAACTGCCGGCCGTCGGCACCGGCGGTGTGCAGGCAGACCAGCGGGATACCGCTCCCCGCCTCCTCGAAATAGATCCGCTGCGCGCGGCCGCCGAGGTCCATATGGACGTAGCGGCCGATGATGGGGTCGATGCGCGCGGCCATCTCAACGCGCTCCCGCGAGGCGCCGCGGCGCGGCCAGCACCTCCTTGAGGTAGAAAAGATTCGCCATCAGCGGATGGATGTCGCCCTCGATGGTGACAAGGCCCCGCTTGGCGAGCGCGAAGAGATCGTGATGGTGCGGCGGCGGCATCCGCTCCCAGTGCCGCCGCCAGGCCTCGGCGCCGCCGCGCACCGCGAAGCGCCACGGCCGCATCAGCAGCGGCCCGCGCTCGAAGCCGGCGATGCGGCCTTCGGCGATCGAGAGGTAATAGGGAACGCTGCCGATGGCGACCAGGAGATCGACGCTGAGGAAGCGTCCGCGATGCAGGAGCCAGGGATCGCCGTTCACCAGCTCCGGCACCTGCTCGAAACGCCGGAGCAGGTCCGCCTCCGGCATTTCCGTCGCCACGGCACTCGCCATCCCCGCCTCCCGAGTTTTGCTAGACTACCTCCGCAGGAACCAGAGCAGGAAGCTCAGCGCCAGGCTGAGCAGCACCGATGTCGCGAGCGGAATGTAGAGCCGGAAGCTGCCGCGCTCGACGACGATGTCGCCGGGGAGCCGCCCGAGGCCGATCTTCTGGACCATCGGCCAGAACAGGCCGCAGAGCAGCAGGATCACGCCCAGGAAGATGAGGAAGCGGCTCACGCCTGCGGCAGCCGCGGCGTCTTCATGAATTGCGCGCGGTCGGCGGATTTGATCGCCGCGAGCCGCGGCCGGTCGTCGCGCGCCAGGGTGAGCGGCACCTCGGTGCCGGCGGGACCCAGCGCCCAGACCTGGCGATAGAGGCCGGAGAGGCTGGTCACCTCGCTGTCGCCGACGGTGAGGATGACATCGCCCTTGCGGATGCCGACCTGCTGCGCGGGACCGCGCGGCGAGAGGCCCACCACCACGACGTGGCCGTCGGTCTCGGCGGCGTAGATGCCAAGCCAGGGCCGCGCCGGGCGGCGGACGCGGCCATAGGTCAGCAGCTCGTCCATGATCGTTTTCAGGAGATCGATCGGCACGATCATGTTGAGGTCCTGCGCCGGCCCGCCGTCGATCGATTCCTGCACAAAGAGCGAGCCAATGCCGGCGAGCGTGCCGTCGCGGGCGATGAGCGCGGTGCCGCCCCAGTTGGGATGCGCCGGCGCGGTGAAGATCGCCTCGTCCAGCAGATATTCCCAATAGCCGGCGAATTCTCGCCGCGCCGCCACCTGCGCTGCGATCGCGCGCCGCCTGCCGCCGGCGCCGGCGACGATGACGGGCTCGCCCACCGGCACCTCGGCGGCGCTGCCGAGCGGCAGCACCGGAACGTCGAGCTTGCCAAGCGCCTGGATCAGGCCGAAGCCGGTCTCGTAATCATAGGCGAGCGCATGGCCGGCGACGGCGCGGCCGTCGGCGCTGTAGAGCCAGATCGTCTCAGCCTCGCTCATGAGATAGCCGATGGTGATGGCGAGGCCGCTCGCGCGGATGAGCACGGCATTGCCCGCGCGCTCGGTGCCAAGCGTCCCGGCGGAGAACGCGTCCTGCGGCACCGTCGCCTCCAGGCGCAGCACCGAGCTCAGCACATGATCGAGGTCGAAGCTGTAATCCTGCGGCCGGGGCCGCGCCTCGACGGGTATTTCCCAATCGGTCTTCTCAGCCATCGGTCCGATTCTTCACGCCGCTGACCAGCAAGGCAAGAGCTTCGCACAAAAGTGTCTCACTTGAGTGCGTTATGAATGAGATATTCACCGAAATCGGCGGGCTTCAGCTTGAGCTCGCTGAGCTCCGATGCGCCGGAGAGAGCGCGCGCAACCAGGATATGGTTCTCCACCTGCGCCGGTAGCACCTTGAAGACGCCCGTAGTGCCGCGGAGCCTGGGATAGAGGTTGGGATCGATCATCTTCTGCTTCGCCGCCAGCCGCGCGATCGCATCCTCCTCGGTGATCGCCTCCACCGTCTCCTTCTTCACCACCGCCCAGTCTGCCTCGCCGGCCCAGCCGGATGCCACCACCGCCTTCAGCTCCGACGCCTCGGCGACGCCGACCTTGTAGACGTGCTTGCTGAGCCCGACATCGGACGCCCATTTGCCGAGCTTGCTGCTGCGCGCGACGAAGATCACCGGCATGGCATTCCCTCCGGCGCCGCGGACGATGAGCGCGAGCGCCGCGTCAACGCAGCCAGCGGCGCAAGACGGCGTTCACCGATCTCGGCTTCTCCAGCGTGGAGAGATGGCCGCAATCCTCGAGCACCGTGAGCTCGGCGCCGGGGACGAGGCTCGCGATCTCCTCGTGCAGCGCGAGCGGCGTCAGCGCATCCTGCCGGCCGCAGAGCACCAGCGTCGGGCAGTGGATGCGACGGAGATCCTCGCGCCCGTCCGGCCGCGTCATGATCGCCTTTTGCTGACGAAGGAAGGCATCCTTGCCGATATGCTCCGCCATGCCGAGGATGATCCGCGTCAGCGGCTCGTCCTCGATGCGGGCGGGATGCACCAGCAGCGGCAGCAGCCGCGGCGTCACGCCCTTGAACTCGCCCTTCTCGGAGAGCTCGATGAGGCCGCGCCGGCGCGCGGTCTGCTCCGGCGTGTCGGCGCGGGAGTTGGTGTCGAGGAGGGCCAGGCGCAGCACGCGCTCCGGCGCCTGGCGCATGATCTCCTGGGCGACGTAGCCGCCCATGGAGAGCCCGGCGAGAGCGAACTCCGGCGGCGCCGCCGCCAGCGCCCGACGCGCCATGCCGGTGCCGGAGTCGTCCTGGCTCAGATCCGCGACCTGGAGGTCGGCGATATCGGAAAGACCCTCGATCTGCGGGCGCCAGAGCGCCTGGTCGCAGAGCAGGCCGGGAAGCAGCAAAAGCGGGATTCTCTGAGGCATGGCCGGATCTTGGCGCCAAACTGGCCGCTGCCTCAAGAGCTTCTTCTGCGACCTTGGCGGGTGGCTGCGCGCCAGCCCCGCCCCGGGCGCATGGACCCCGTCGTTATTTTGTCTCGGAAATAAATTGACAATTAACTTCCATACCCCAATTAAAGGGCAACCCTGAGAAGGAAAATCTGTATATGGCAGGTAGTTACCGCCGATGAGTTTTGCCGACCTCGGCCTTTCGCCCGAAGTTCTTCAAGCCGTGCGCGACGCCGGCTACGAGACCCCGACCCCGATCCAAGAGCAGGCAATCCCGTACATTCTGATGGGCCGCGACGTCCTGGGCTGCGCCCAGACCGGCACCGGCAAGACCGCGGGCTTCACGCTTCCCATGATCGACATCCTGGCGCGCGGCCGTGCTCGCGCGCGGATGCCACGCTCCCTCATCATCGAGCCGACCCGCGAGCTGGCGGCGCAGGTGTCGCAGGCCTTCGAGGTCTACGGCAAGCAGCACAAGCTCAGCATGGCGCTGCTGATCGGCGGCGAGAGCTTCACCGATCAGGAGAAGAAGCTCGACCGCGGCGTTGACGTGCTGATCGCCACGCCCGGCCGCCTCATCGACCTCTACGAGCGCGGCAAGATCCTGCTCTCCGACGTCAAGATCCTGGTGATCGACGAAGCCGACCGCATGCTCGACATGGGGTTCATCCCCGACGTCGAGCGCATCGTCAGCTTGATCCCGAAGATCCGGCAGACGCTCTTCTTCTCCGCCACCATGCCGCCGGAGATCCGGCGCCTGGCGGATGCCTTCCTGATGAACCCGAAGGAGATCACCGTGGCGCCGCCGGCGTCGCCGGCCGAGACGGTGGCGCAGCATCTGCTGGTGGTCGAACTCATCGACAAGCGCGAGACCCTGCGGCGCCTCATCCGCCACGAGGACGTCAAGAACGCGATCGTGTTCTGCAACCGCAAGCGCGATGTCGACATCCTCAACCGCTCGCTGGTGAAGCACGGCCTCGACGCCGCCGCCCTCCACGGCGATATGCCGCAGTCGAAGCGCACCGAGACGCTGGAGCGCTTCAAGAACGGCGACGTTCGCATTCTGGTGGCGAGCGACGTGGCGGCCCGCGGCCTCGACGTCCAGGGCCTCTCGCACGTCTTCAATTTCGACGTGCCGCATCACGCCGAGGACTACGTGCACCGGATCGGCCGCACCGGCCGCGCCGGGAAGCCCGGCCGTGCCTTCACCCTGGCGACGCCGGAGGACGGCAAGGCGGTCGCCGCCATCGAGGCGCTGATCCGCAAGGCGATCCCGCGCGAGGCGCTGGGCGACATGCCGGCGCCGGAATTGAGCCTCGAGGAAGGCGACGGCCGCCGCCGTGGCGGTCGCGGTGGACGCGGGCGCGGCCGTGACGGCCGCGGCGAGCGCAACCGGCGCGGCCCGCGCAGCGAGCAGCCGCGCGAGCCCGCGCATCGTGAGGAGCACCGCCCGGCTCATGCCGAGCCCCGCGAGCCTGCCCGCCGCGAGGAGCACCGCCCGCGCGCCGAGCGTCATGAGCCGGCGGCGCCCCGCTTCGTCGCCGCACGGCCGGTCCGGCCGGAGGATGGCGGCGAAGGCGCCAAGGTGATGCCGCTGCCGCTCGCGGCCGAGCGCGACCACGACGATCAGCGCGTGGTCGGCTTTGGCGACCATCTGCCGGCCTTCCTGCGCCGGCCTGTTCGGGTCGCCGGCGCCTGAGTAGAATGGGCTCCCCAGGCATCGGGAGCGGGAGCCCATGAAGACCATTTTCGTGATGGTGAAGTGCGAGCTCGGCAGGGCCTACAAGGTCGCCGACGAGGCCGTGCTGGGCCTCGAGCAGGTCTCGGAGGTCTATTCCACTTCCGGCCAGTACGATCTCCTGATGAAGTGCTACCTGCCCGACGACGCCGATATCGGCCACTTCGTGGTCGAGAAGCTGCAGAAGCTGCCAGGTGTGAAGGACACCTTCACCATCACCGCCTACAAGGCCTTCACCGAGGACAAGTCGCTGTAGGTCTGGCACCGGCATCCCGTGCCCTTCGACTCGCCCGCTTCGCGGTCGGCTCAGGGTGAGGACCGTTTGTGAGCCACCGAAGAGAAGCTCCTCATCCTGAGCCGTGACGCGCAGCGTCACGGGTCGAAGGAGGCGCGATCGGGCGAGTCACGCGAGTCCGGCAGCGCAAACGACCTGCAGCCGCTTGTGTCCCTCGCCAACCGCGGCGTAAATGGAGCGTGCCTCCCGGTCATCCGGGCACGTCTGCGGGATCTCCCGGGCGGCGCGAGAATTTCCTCGCCGCAGCGGGAGAGCGCGATGAAGGGCAGCGACATCAGGACCGAGCATATCCGCTGGAGCGTCGACGGCCGCGTCGGCACCGTCATCCTCGACCGCCCCGAGCGCAAGAACGCTCTCACCTTTGAGAGTTACGGCGAGCTGCGCGAGCTCTTCCGCCTGCTGACCTATGTCGAGGACGTGAAGGCGGTGGTGCTGACGGGCGCCGGCGAGGACTTCTGCTCCGGCGCCGACATGCAGGACACGATCGGTCCGCTCACCCAGCAGACCGTCAGCGGCATGATGGAATTCACCCGCATGACCTCGGAGGTGGTGAAGGCGATGCGGCTCTGCCCGCAGCCGATCGTCGCTGCCGTCGACGGCGTCTGCGCCGGTGCCGGCGCCACCCTCGCCATGGCCGCCGATCTCCGCTTCGGCACGCCGCGCAGCAAGGTCGCCTTCCTCTTCGTCCATGTCGGGCTGGCCGGCTGCGACATGGGCGCCTGCGCCCTGCTGCCGCGCCTCGTCGGCGAGGGCCGCGCGGCGGAGCTGCTCTATACCGGCCGTGCGCTGGCCGGTGAGGAGGCGGAGCGCTGGGGTTTCTTCAACCGGCTCTGCGAGCCCGTCGCGGTGCAGAGTGCCGCCGCCGAGATGGCGGAGAGCCTGGCCCAGGGGCCGAGCTTCGCCCACGCCCTCACCAAGCGCATGCTGCATGTGGAGCGCAGCTTGGGCCTGGATCAGGCGCTCGAGGCGGAAGCCCAAGCCCAGGCCCTCGCCATGCAAAGCCAGGATTTCCGCCGCGCCTACGAGGCCTTCGCCCAGAAACGCCCGCCGGTGTTCGAAGGCAACTGAGGTCGAAGGAAGAACATGCACTTAGGTGACAACTATCGCTTTATTTATCACCTTAAGAGCAGATGATTTCCGGCGTTCTTACCGAGTTCTAAGACAGTAATCTCAGGTGAGATTTCACCTGAGGCAATGAGACACCTGATTCTAAGTTCGTGGAACGTTCGACTCGCCGAGCGCACTCTCAGGGATGCAGCGACAGGCCCTTCAGCACCTTGTCCGCCAGCTTGCGGTCGGCGTGGAAAGCGATGCCGACCAAGTTCATGTCCTCCCGTGGCGAGGCCCTGACCGCCGCCCGGTTGTCGACATCGTTGCCGGTGGCGAAGAGCGGCTCGGTGAAGATCGCCATCTTCACCTGCTGCTCCATCGCCCGCTCATAGGCGGTGCGCACCGCTGCCGCCGACCCGGCGAAGACCAGAACCGGCTGGCGGAACATCGGCAGGTAGTAGTTGCCGGAGCCGTCGATGTAGTTCTCACCCACCGTCTCGCTCTGGCGGGCGGCGATGCCGCTCACCATGAAGGCGGTCATGTTCAGCTTCTGCCAGGTGGGCAGATCCTCGCGCACGACGACGGCGATCTTGGTGTCAAACCTCATGGGCGCCGGCTCCTGATTGCATTGCCAGGGGTCGAGCCTAAATAGGCGGAGGGCGAAAGGATTGTACCGCCGTGCTCCCGCCGACAGGACCCGCCATGCGCGCGCCGCCGCAGGAATGGACCGACTACCGGATCGCCGAGGATCGCGGCATCGAGCTCCTGCATGCCCATTACATCCACCACAATTACGAGCGCCACGCCCATGACAGCTACGCGCTGGGCGTGACCGAGACAGGTGTTCAGAGCTTCACCTATCGCGGCGCCTATCACGCCAGCGGCGTCGGAACGGCGCTGGTGCTGCTTCCCGGCGAGGTCCATGACGGCCATTCCGGGGTTCCGGAGGGCTTCACCTACCGCATGCTCTATGTGGAGCCCCGGGCGATCGCCGACGCGCTCGCCGACGCCATGGAGCGGCCGGCTGCCCTGCCCTTCGTGCCCCAGCCGCTGCTGCGCGATGTCAGGCTCGCGCGGTCGATCCGCGCGCTGCATCAATCCCTGGCGGCGCCGGCGGCGACGCTGGAGCGCGACGCCCGCTTCCAGGAGACGGTGGTGGCGCTCGCCACCCGCCACGCCGACGGCGGACATCGGCTGCCGAGACCGGCGTCGAGCGCGCCGGCGCTCAGCCGCGTCCGCGATTACCTGCACGCCAATTTCGCCGCCGATATCTCCGCCGAGGAGGTGGCCGCGGTCGCCGGCATGAGCCGCTTCCATGCGAGCCGCCAGTTCCGCCGCAGCTATGGCCTGGCGCCACATGCTTATCTGTTGAAGCTGCGCCTCGCCGAGGCGCGCCGCCTGATCGCCGCCGGCGAGCCGATGGCCGCCGCCGCAGCCGCTGCCGGCTTCGTCGACCAGAGCCATCTCATCCGGCGCTTCAAGGGCGCCTTCGGCATCACGCCCGGCCAATACGCGCGGGCGCTGCGCGGCACGCCTACTCGATGGTGATGCCGCCCTGGCGGTCGATGTGGCAGTCGATATCCACCGCGCCATTGCCCCAGATCACCAGCACCGGGACGACGGTATTGCCATAGGCGTCGCGGTAGGCGGGCTCCTCACCCTGGACGATGAAGCCGAGGGCGCGGGCGCGCTCGGAGCAGGCGCCGGCGGAGCCGGAGGTGCCCCGCGGCACCGCCGTGGGCACCCCGGCCGGCGGCGGCTCGCTCCGGTCGGAGCAGGCGCCAAGCGCCAGCGCCGCGGCAAGCATGGGCATCACCAGCCGCATGGAATCCCCCTTCTCCACCAGCCCCCAAGGCGGCCAATCTGACCCGCGCCGGGCGGGAAGGCAACGGCCGCCGAATCCCCTTGAGCCACCGTCGCCGCGCCGCTAACCATCGGGACGCCCGCCGGGCACCGGGCCGCAAGCGAGCAAGGGGAGCCCTAAGGAATGGCCATGAGCGCCGAGCCGCGGATCGTGATCGTCGGCGCCGGCCATGCCGGCGGGCGCGCCGCCGAGGCGCTGCGCGCAGCCGGTTTCAAGGGCGAGGTGCTGCTGATCGGCGAGGAGCGCCACCCGCCGTACGAGCGGCCGCCGCTCTCCAAGGAGCTGCTCGCCGGCACCATCGAGATCGAGAAGATCTATGTCCGGCCGCCCACCTGGTACCAGGAGAACGGGATCTCCCTCCGCCTCGGCACCCGCGTCGGCGAGATCGATCGCGGCGCGCGGCGCCTCCATCTCGAGAGTGGCGGCAGCGAGGCTTATGATCTCCTGCTGCTGACCACCGGCGCGCGGCCGCGGATCCTGCGCGGCCCGGGCGCTGAGCACCGGCACGTCCTCTATCTGCGCGACATCGAGCACACCCTGGCGCTGCGTCCGCGGCTCGGATCCGGCGCCCGCGTGGCTGTGATCGGCGCCGGGTTCATCGGCCTGGAGGCGGCGGCGGTCGCGCGCAAGAGCGGCGCCGCCGTCACGGTGATCGAGTTTGCGTCGCAGCCGCTTGGCCGCGTCGCGGCGCCGGAGATCGGCGCCTTCTTCGCCGAACTCCACCGCGAGCACGGCGTCGAGCTCCGCCTCTCGACCGGCGTGACGGCAATCGAGGAGAGTGCCGGCGGCCTCCGGGTCGTCGCCAGCGACGGCCGTACGGTCGAGGCGGATTTCGCCCTCGCCGGCATCGGCGCGGCGCCCAACACCGAGCTCGCGCAGGCCGCCGGCCTTCCTGTCGATGACGGCATCATCGTCGATGAGTTCGGCCGCACCGCCGATCCCGCGATCTTCGCCGCCGGCGACGTGACGCGGCATTTCAACCCGATCCTCGGCCGGCGCATCCGCCTGGAGGCGTGGCAGAACGCGCAGAACCAGGCGATCGCCGTCGCCAAGGTGATGGCGGGCGGCACCCAGCCCTTCGCCGAGGTGCCGTGGTTCTGGACCGACCAGTATGACGTCAACCTGCAGATGGCGGGCGCGCCGGAAAAATGGGACGCGCTGGCGCGTCGCCCCGGCGCCAATCCGCGGAGCTTCACCCTGTTCTATCTGCAGGGGGGCCGCGTCGTCGCCGCCAACACCGTCAACAACCCGCGCGACATGCGTTTCGCCAAAATACTGATCGAGCGCGGCCGGGTGATCGATCCCGCCCGCCTCGCCGATCCCACGCAGAAGCTGCAGGATCTCGCGAAATAGCCCGACGCCCGGCGCGCTTGCCAAAGGCGGGAGCGCCGGCAAATATCCTCTCTCTCACCGTTCCCAAGGAAAATTCAACGTGTACGAACAGATGCATTGGGCCGGCACGGCTCGCGGATCGATCTGATGGCCGACAGCGGAAACTGGGTGATCGTCGCCTCGCGCTCGGCGTTGGCCGAGGGCGACATCACCGCCGTCGCGGTCGGCGAGACGCAGATCGCGCTCTACAATCTCGGCGGCGAGATCTACGCCACCGACAACATCTGCAGCCATGCCTTTGCGCTGCTCTCCGACGGCTGGCTCGACGGC
>DATKPX010000320.1:0-9304 GCA_035523855.1 Allostellaceae bacterium | reverse complement strand
AGCCCGCCCAGCGAGCCGAAGACCGGCGCCAGCCAGGCGGGCGGCAGCCGCGGCGGCTGCGCGCCGAGCGCGCCCGCCAGCGTGTCGACGACGTCGCGATGGGTGAGCGGCTCGTCGTCGACCACGTTGTAGGTGCCGGCGGGCACGCCCAGCGCCGCCACCACCGCCGCCGCCGCGTCGTCATGGGAGGCGGAGGAGAAATAGCTCTCCGCCGGCCCCGGCAGCGGCGCGAAGCCGCGGCGGATCCAGCGGATGAGATCCCGCACGTGATCGGCGTCGGGACCGTAGAAGGCGCCGAAACGGAGCACCACGCCGGTGCGGCCGCTGTCGGTGAAGATGCGCGCCGCGCGCTCGGCATCGAGCAGGGTGCGGTTGTACCGCACCGGCGCCAGCGGCGTGGTCTCGTCGATCCAGCGGTCGCCGCGATCGGGATAGGCGGGCGCGAAGGATTCCTGCACGAAACGATCGGCGCCGGCGGCGAGCGCCGCATTGGCGAGGATCTCGGCGGCGATGCGGCGGATGCGGTCGTTCTGCCGCCAGGCGCCCGGCAGGAAGGCGCGCATCCCCGGCGGAATATGGGTCGCGAGGTTGACGATCACATCGTGGCCGACGACGGCGCGGCGCACCGCCTCGGGCGCGAAGAGATCGAGCTCGAGCGGCGTCGCGCCCTGGCGATCGAGCGCGGCGCGCTTGGCGGCGCTGCGCCCGACCGCGGAGACGCGGTGGCCGGCCGCCACCAGCAGCGGCACCGCGCGGCGCCCCACGACGCCGGTGGCGCCGGTCACGAAGATGCGCATCGCCGGCCGCGCCGGATCTCAGGCCGCCGCGCCGGCGCCCGCCACCGGGCGCGCGGTTGCGTCGAGATCGGGTCGTCGCATGGGATCCCCCCTTCGCCTGCCGCCGGGCCTCTCGCAGGCAGTGTGACGCGAAACGGCCTCGAGACAAGCCCGGGCGTTACGCAAAATTAAGCATGCGCGCGCTCTAATCTCGCGGTTTTCGATCTCGGGAGCGGTCTCGCCGGTGACGCTCATCAGTTCCCCTGCGCCTGGGTCTGGCCTGCTCGACCGCCTCGCCGCCGGCGCCTGGCTGACGCCGGGCCGGATCGGCGCCTGGGCCTCGGGGCTGGTCGCGCTCTACCTCGTCACGCTCACCGCCTGGGCGCTCACCGGCAGCTGGTTCGTCGATGCGGCGGGCGCGCTCACGCCCACCGATTTCGTCTCCTTCTGGTCGGCCGGGCACCTGGCGCTGGAGGGGAAGGCGGATACCGCCTACGACTTCGCCACGCTGCAGGCCGTTCATGCCCTGGCGCTCGGGCATCCCGTCATTCCCCAGTATTACTGGTTCTATCCGCCGATCTTCCTGCTGCTGGTGGCGCCGCTGGCCTTGCTGCCCTATGTGCTGGCGCTGCTGGTCTGGGTCGGCTGCACGCTGGCGCTCTATCTCGGCGCCCTCAGGCGCATCTTCCCGCACCGCCTGACCGTGGTCGCCGCGCTGGCGGCACCCACCGCCTGCGCCAACCTGATCACCGCCCAGAACGGCTTCCTCACCGCGGCGCTGCTGGGCGGCGGGCTCGTCTGCCTCGAGACGCAGCCGCTGCTGGCGGGCTTCCTGCTCGGCCTCCTGTCGATCAAGCCGCAGCTCGCGCTGCTGATCCCGGTGGTGCTGCTGGGAGCCGGGCGGTTCCGCGTCGCCGCTGCGGCGGCGGTGACGGTGGTGGCGCTCGCGGCGCTCTCGACCGCGGCGCTCGGCCTCGACAGCTGGAGCGCCTTCCTCGGCGCGCCGCACCACGCCAACGCGACACTGCTCCAGCACAGCACCGTCGGTCTCTACAAGATCCAGAGCGTCTATGCGGCGCTCCGCGTTCTCGGCGTCGACTCCTCCCTTGCCGCGGCAGGCCAGGCGCTGGCGAGCCTCGCCGTGGCGACGATCGTGCTGCGGCTTTGGCGGCGCAGCCTCCCCTACGCGCTCAAGGCGGCGGCGCTCGCCGCCGGCACGCTGCTGGTGACGCCCTATGCGATGATCTACGACCTGGCGCTGCTCGCGGTGGCGATGGCGTTCCTCGCGCGCGACGGCGCGGCGGCGGGATTCCGACCCTGGGAGAAGCCGTCGATGGTCGCAGTGGCGCTGCTGCCGATCCTCTTCCCGTGGATCTCCGCCATCGGCCTCGTCACCGAGGTCGCGGTGCTGGCGCTGGTCCTGCGCCGTGCGGCGCCCGCGGAAGCGCCGATCTGAGCCCGGCGCCGGCGCGCGTCAGTCCTTCGCCTCGCCGTGCAGCTCGGCCTTGAAGCCGTCGGTGTTCTCGTAGACGGCCTCGACCCTGTTGCCCTCGAAGGTGAAGGTCAGGCTGTCGGTTTCCCCATGCCCGAGGATGCGGCGCTCCAGGAGAAAGCGGCGCTCGCTCAGCCAGCGGCCCCTCGCCACCTGGATCTCGCCAGCCGGCAAGATGCTGCGGCGGAAAACGCCGTCGAGACCGAGCGCGCCGCCATAGCGCGTCGGCGATGCATCCGATTTCCGGGTGAAGGCCATGGCTTCCCAGGACGGATCGGGACCGACGAGATCGAGCGAGAGCGTCTTGACCCGCAGCAGATTGTCCTCGATGGCGTAGACGCGGCCGGAGATCGCCTGCGCCATCGCGGGAACGGCGCCGACCGGCGCGGGCGGCGGCGCGCCGGCATGGCGGATCGCCGCCTGCAGCAGCGAGCGCGCGACGGCATCGGCGGCCGCCGGCCCGTCGGATCTGACCGCGCCGGCGATGTCGGCGATCAGGCTGTCCATCGGATAGTAGACGTTGTCCTCGAGATAGCCGGTCATCACCGCGACGACATCCAGCCGCGGGATCACCAGGATCACCTGGGAATGGCGCCCGAGCGCCATGAACGCGCCCTGCTCCGGCCGCGACCACCAGAGATTGCCGTAGTGGAAGCCGTCGAATGCGGTGACCGGTCCTTGCCGCGCCCGCGCCACCCAGGAGGCCGGGATGATCTGCTGCCCGTCCCACTCGCCGTCATGCAGATAGAGGTAGCCGAGCCTCGCCATGTCGTGCGGCGCCAGGAAGAGGCCGGCCTCGCCGTCGCTGACGCCCTGCGCGTCGGGCTTGCCCCACTTCGCGCTGGTGATGCCGAGCGGCGCGAACAGCACGTGCTGCGCATAGGCCAGGGCGGTCTCGCCGGTCTTCCTGGTGATGAGGGCGGAGAGCACGTAGGGATTGCCGCTGTTGTAATAGAACTGGGTTCCCGGCGTGTGCGCCATCGGCTGGCTCAGCACGAACTCGGCGCGGTCCGCGCTGCGATACATCTGCATGATCGACTCGTCGGGCGTATAGGCCTTCTCCTTCCAGGCGATGCCGGAGGTCATGTCCAGCATCGTCTGCACGGTGATCGCCCGCTTGCGGTCGTCGAGATTGTCGATGTGCTTGTCGGCGAAGAGGTCCACCACCGGATGATCGACGCTGTCGAGGAGCCCGTCGCGCAGCTCGATCGCCGTCAGCGTGCCGGTGACGCTCTTGGTGATCGACCGGAGATCGTGGGTGATGCCGGGCTCGTAGGGCGCGTAGGAGACGTCGAGCACGATCCGGCCATGCCGGACGATCAGCAGGCTGTCCTGGCGATAGCGGCCGACCGCCTCCACCAGCCGCGCCAGCGCCGCTGAATCGAGGCCCTGCTCCTCAGGCGTCGAGGTCTCCCAGGCCTTGGTCGGCCAGATCGTGTCGGCGCCGGCCGGCGTCGCCGCGGGGAGCCAGAGCGCCGCGAGGAGCAGCGTTGCCGCGATCCGTCGGCCGAGGCCCATGATGCGCCTGCCTCGCGCGCGGCGGCGCGCGCGTCAGCCCTTGCCGATCCGCCGCAGCAGGTCAGGCAGCACGCGGATGTCGTAGCCGTCGCCGGCGGCGCGCATCACCAGCTGCGCCGGATCCTTGCCGGCCACCGCCTGGGTCGCCGCCCAGAGCAGGTAGCAGCGGGTGCCGGAGCGGCAATGGGCCAGCACCGGCTTCGGGCTCTCCTTCAGCACCTTGGCGAAGGCGTCGACGTCGGCGGCGGTGATGGTGCCGGTCTGCACCGGCAGGTGGATATAGGCGAGACCGAGCTTCTCCGCCGCTTGCCGCGCCTCGGCGGCGCTGAGCTGTCCCGGCTCCTCGCCGTCCGGCCGGTTGTTCATGATCGTGCGCACGCCGTCGCGGGCGGCGCCGGCGATGTCGTCGGTCGTCACCTGGGAGGCGACGGCGAGATCCTGGTCGATGACGGTCGCGTTCATGCGTCTCTCCTTCCTGCTGGCGCCGAGCGAGCGAAGCCGGGCGCTCCATCTGATCCAGTGGAAGCGGAGCTTATCCGCAATGCCGGTCTTGTCCGGCACCGCTCAGTGCGCCTCTTCCCAATTCTGCGCCGCGCCGGTCTCCACCACCAGCGGCACGGAGATCGAATGCGACGGGCCGACGGCGCCTTCCATCACGTTCTTCACCAGCGCGGCGGCGGCTTTCGCCTCCTGCTCCGGCGCCTCGAAGACGAGCTCGTCATGCACCTGCAGCAGCATCCGCGTCTTCAGGCCGGCCTTGGCGAGGGCGGGCGGCACGCGGGCCATGGCGCGCTTGATGATGTCGGCGGCGGAGCCCTGCAGCGGCGCGTTGATCGCCTGGCGCTCGGCGAAGGCGCGGCGCGCGGCGTTGCTGTCCTTGATGCCGGGAATGGCGCAGCGGCGGCCGAAGATGGTCTCCACATAACCCTGCTCGCGGCCGAGCTGGCGCATGCGGTCCATGTAGGCGCGGATGCCGGGGAAGCGCTCGAAATAGGCCTTGATGTAGGCGGCGGCCTCGCCCTGCGGGATCTGCAGCTGCTGGCCGAGGCCAAAGGCGCTGATGCCGTAGATGATGCCGAAGTTGATCGCCTTGGCGCGCCGGCGGGTGACCGCATCCATCTTCGCCATCGGCACGCCGAAGACCTCGCTGGCGGTCATCGCGTGGATGTCGTCGCCGCGCCTGAAGGCGTCCTTGAGCGCCGGCACGTCGGCGACATGAGCGGCAAGCCGGAGCTCGATCTGGCTGTAGTCCGCCGACAGCAGCACATGGCCCGGCGCCGCCACGAAGGCACGGCGGATCTTGCGCCCCTCCTCGGTGCGGACGGGGATGTTCTGCAGGTTGGGCTCGGTGGAGGAAAGCCGGCCGGTGACCGCGCCCGCCTGGGAGTAGGAGGTGTGCACGCGGCCGGTGGCGGGATTGATCTCCTCCATCAGCGCGTCGGCATAGGTGCTCTTGAGCTTCTGCAGCTGGCGCCAGTCGAGGACGCGCGCCGGCAGCGGGTGGTCGACGGCGAGCTCCTCCAGCACCGCCGCGTCGGTGCCGTAGGCGCCGGTCTTCATCTTCTTGCCGCCGGGCAGCCTCAGCTCCTCGAACAGCACGTCGCCCAGCTGCTTCGGCGAGCCGACGTTGAACTCGTGGCCCGCGAGCTTGTGGATCTCGCGCTCGAGCTCGCCCATGCGGCGGGCGAAATCCTCCGAGAGCTCCTTGAGCCGGACGCGGTCCACCGCGATGCCGGCGCGCTCCATCGCGGCGATGACCGGCACCAATGGCCGCTCCACCGTCTCGTAGAAGCTCACCATATGGGCCGCGATGAGGCGCGGCCGCAGCAGCTCATGCAGGCGGAGCGCATAGTCGGCAAGCTCGGCGGCATAGTCGCGCGCCTTGTCGAGCGGCACCGCGGCGAAGCCCACATGGCTCTTCCCGCTGCCGGCGACGTCCTTGTAGGCGATGGTCTGGTGCTGGAAATGCAGCGCCGCCAGCTCGTCGAGGCCGTGGCCATGCTGGCCGCCTTCCAGCACGAAGGAGAGCAGCAGCGTGTCGTCGAGCGGCGCGGCGCGGATGCCGCAGCGCTCGAGCGCCTGCACGTCATCCTTGATGTTGTGGCCGATCTTGAGGACGGACGGGTCCTCCAGCAGCGGCTTCAGCAGCCTGATCGCGGCGTCGAGCGGGATCTGCCTGAGATCGCCGCCCCTGGCGCCGCCGCCATCGCCGAGATCGAGCCCTTCGACCAGCGGCTTGTGGGCGAGCGGGATGTAGCAGGCGACGCCCGGCGCGAGCGCCAGCGAGAGGCCGACCAGCTCCCGCCGCGTGGCGTCGAGAGAGCCGGTCTCGGTATCGAGGGCGACGAAGCCCTGCGCGGTCGCGCGCGCGATCCAGCTCCCTAGCGCCGTCGCGTCCTGCACCAGCTCGTAGCGCTTCACTGCCTCGGCGAGATGCGCGGGGATCGCCACCGCCATCGGGCCCTCGGCGACCGGCGCTGCCGCCGGCGCCGCCGCGGGCCTCGCCGGTGGTGCGCCGGCGGGCGCCGGCACCGCCGCGCCGCCATTGCCCCCAAGCTTGCCGTCGACGCGGGTGAGGAGCGTCTTGAAGCTCTGCTCCTGCAGGAAGGGGATCACCTTGGCGCGATCGATCGGCTTCACCTCCAGCGCGTCGAGCGGCAGCGGCAGCGGCACGTCGCAGTCGAGGGTCACCAGCTTCTTGGAGAGGCGCGCCTGGTCGGCGAACTCGATCAGGTTCTGCCGCCGCTTCGGTTGCTTGATCTCGGGCGCGCGCTTCAGCAGCGTCTCGAGATCGCCATAGGCGGTGATGAGCTCGGCGGCGGTCTTGACGCCGATCCCCGGCACGCCCGGCACGTTGTCGACGCTGTCGCCGGCAAGCGCCTGCACGTCGATCACCTGCTCCGGCCCGACGCCGAACTTCTCCTTCACCTCGGGCGCGCCGATCGGGCGGTTCTTGATCGGATCGAGGAGCTGCACCTGGTCGGTGACCAGCTGCATCAGGTCCTTGTCGGAGGAGACGATGGTGACGGTGGCGCCGGCCTGCACCGCCGCCTTGGCATAGGCGCCGATCAGGTCATCGGCCTCGTAGTCCTCGCGCTCGATCCGCGGCACCGAGAAGGCATCGGTCGCCTTGCGCACGAGGGCGAATTGCGGGATGAGGTCGTCCGGCGGCGGCGGCCGGTTCGCCTTGTACTTGTCGTAGATGCGGTTGCGGAAGGTGGTCTTCGCGCTGTCGAAGACGACGGCGATGTGGTCGGCGTCGGTCTCCTGCAGCAGCTTGTAGAGCATGTTGGAGAAGCCCAGCACGGCGCCGACCGGCGTGCCGTCCGGCCGCGTCAGCGGCGGCAGGGCGTGATAGGCGCGGAAGATGAAGCCCGAGCCGTCGACGAGATAGACGTGGCGGAGCGGCTTCAAGGCTTCGACGCGGCGGGAGCGCCGCCCGCGGGCGCGCCGGCCGCCGGCGTGCCCCGCTTCGACTCATGGATGAAGAGCCGCGAGCAGTAGGGACACTCGATCTTGCCCTCCGCGCCCAGATTGAGAAAGACGCGCGGATGTCCGCCGCTGGCGCCGGTGCCGTCGCAGGCCACCGTCTGCTTCTGCACATAGACGATCTCGAAAGGCTGCATCGGTCGGGGTCCATCTGAGGGGCGAGGGGGCCCGCCGGGACGGGGGCGCCGTTGACCCGGTCGGCGCGCGGATGATACCCATTGCCGCAGCACAATCAATGACCAGCTACCCCGCTCGTACCGCGTCCGACAGCGCAGCAATGCCGGCGCCGCCCGCGGCCGCGCCCTTGCCGGAAATTGCCGTGGAAGTCCGGGGATTGACCAAGGTCTATCGCGGCAGCAACCGGCAGCCGGACAAGCGCGCCCTCGACGGAATCGATCTGGCGATCCCGCGCGGCGCGATCTTCGGCCTCCTCGGCCCCAACGGCGCCGGCAAATCGACGCTCATCAACATCCTGGCCGGACTGGTGCTGAAGACCGCCGGCAGCGCCAGCATCTGGGGCATCGACATCGACCGCAGCCCCCGCCAGGCGCGCGCCGCCATCGGCGTGGTGGCGCAGGAGCTCAACATCGACGCCTTCTTCACGCCGCGCGAGCTGCTGGACATGCAGGCCGGCCTCTACGGCGTGCCGAAAGCCGAGCGCCGCACGGCGGAGATCCTGGCGGCGCTCAACCTCTCCGCCCAGGCCGACGCCTATTCCCGCACGCTCTCCGGCGGCATGAAGCGGCGGCTGATGATCGGCAAGGCGATGGTGCACAATCCGCCGGTGCTGGTGCTGGACGAGCCCACCGCCGGCGTCGACGTCGAGCTGCGCCGGCAGCTCTGGGAGCTGGTGCGCGGGCTCAACGCCGCCGGCACCACGATCCTGCTGACGACGCATTATCTCGAGGAGGCGGAGGCGCTCTGTCAGCGCATCGCCATCATCGACAAGGGGCGCGTGGTGGCGAACGACACCACCGGCGCGCTGGTGGGTCGGATCGACGACAAGACGCTGACCATCCACCTGCTGGGCGTGGCGCCGGCGCTGCCGACCGCGCTGGCGGCGCTCGGGCTCACCCGGGCGGCGCCGGACCGGCTGGTGCTGCGCTATCGGCCCAGCACCACCACGCTGGCGCCGATCCTCGCCGAGATCCAGGCCCAGGGGCTCGTCATCCGCGACGTCCAGAGCGAGGAGACGGATCTGGAAGCGATCTTCCTGCAGCTCACGGGCGGGGCCTCCGGCACGCCGCCATGAGGCTCCTCATCCTGCTGCTGGCGGCGCTCACCGCCGCCTGCGCGCTGCCGGTGACGCCGACGCCGCCGGGCGCGCCCCATTCGGAAGAGCCGCATTTCACCGTCGCGAGCTTCGTCGCCGATGACGGCGCCTATCTGCCGATGCGGAGCTGGCTGCCGCCGCCGCCGGCGCGGGTCAAGGCGGTGATCCTGGCGCTGCACGGCTTCAACGATTACTCGAACTCCTTCGCCGGGCCGGGCGAGGCCTGGGCGAAGCACGGCATCGCCACCTATGCGATCGACCAGCGCGGCTTCGGCGCGGCGCCCGATCACGGGCTCTGGGCCGGCGTGCCGCGCATGACAGAGGATGCCGACGAGGCCGCCGCGGCGTTGCACGCC
This sequence comes from Allostellaceae bacterium, assembly GCA_035523855.1. Classification (GTDB taxonomy): domain Bacteria; phylum Pseudomonadota; class Alphaproteobacteria; order ATCC43930; family CGMCC-115725; genus DASZHJ01. The sequence goes on along the minus strand of DATKPX010000320.1, from coordinate 400 downwards.
CGCTATCCCGGCGTGCCGCTCTATCTTCTGGGCGAGAGCATGGGCGGCGCGGTGGCGATCGTGGCGGCGGCCGGCAGCGTCGGCGATCCGCCGGCGCCGGTCGCCGGCCTCATCCTGGAAGCGCCGGCGGTCTGGGGCCGCGACACCATGAATGTCTTCGAGCGCGTCGCCCTCTTCTTCGCCTACCGCACCGTGCCGAGCATGACGCTCACCGGCCGCGGCCTCGGCATCAAGCCCTCGGACAATATCGAGATGCTGCGGGCGCTCGGCCGCGACCCGCTGGTGATCAAGGAGACGCGGGTCGACGCCATCAAGGGCCTCGTCGACCTCATGGACGACGCCACGGAGGCGGCGCCCCGGTTGACGACGCCGATGCTCTTTCTCTACGGCGAGCGCGACG
>DATKPX010000319.1:0-5941 GCA_035523855.1 Allostellaceae bacterium | reverse complement strand
CAGCATCGCGGCGTTCATCGAGCCGGAGACCAGGATGCGGAAGAGATCGCGCGCCATCTCGCTGGGCGGCTGCATGGTGAGGTGGTCGATGATGCCGACCCGGCAGAGCAGCTCCAGCAGCAGGATCGCGCCCACCACAAGGGCGAGACGATAGCGCGCGGCCCGGCTCATGCGGCGGGCGCCGCCTTGCCGAGCGCCTTCAGGGATTCGCCGCGCAGCAGCTGCCAGAGCCGGCCGGTGATCTCGCCGAAGGAGGGATCGGCGACGATGCGGCTGTCGCGCTCGCGCGACCAATGGGTCTCGACGATGTCGAGGATGCGGCCGGGCCGCGCCGACATCACGCCGATGCGGTCCGCCAGCATGGTGGCCTCGTCGAGGGCGTGGGTGATCAGCATGACGGTGGCGCCGGTGTCGCGCCAGAGGCGCAGCAGCTCGTCGCCCATCAGCAGGCGCGTCTGCTGGTCGAGGGCGCCGAAGGGCTCGTCCAGCAGGATGAGGCGCGGCTGCAGCACCAATGTCCGCGCGATGCAGACGCGCTGGCGCATGCCGCCGGAGAGCTGCGCCGGATAGGCGCCGGCGAAGTCCTCGAGGCCCATGAGGGTAAGCGCGTGGCGGAGCCGCCGCTGCAGCTCGCCGCCGTCGGTGCCGATCTGCCGGAGGCCGAAGGCGATGTTGTCGGCGACGGTGAGCCAGGGGAAGCAGGCGTCCTCCTGGAAGACGACGCCAACGCCGTCCGGCACCTGGCCCGCGACCGGCTGGCCCTCGAACTGGACGCTGCCCTCCGAGGGCGCTGAGAGCCCGGCGATCAGGTCGAGGAGGGTCGACTTGCCGCAGCCGGAAGGACCCACCACGGCGAAGAACTCGCCCTGGCGCAGCTCCAGGCTGACCGGCCCCAGGGCATGCACCGGCCGTCCCATGGCGGTGGCGGGGAAGACGCGGGTGACATCACGCAACGAGACCTGGGCCGCCGGCATTCCCGCTCACGCTCCTCAGTTGATCTTCGACTTCGCCTTGAGATCGTCGGGCAGGAAGCGGGTGTCGATCACCTTCGACCAGTCGACGTCGCCGCTGATCGCGCCTACCAGCTTCTGCGCGTCGATCATCCGGTTCATGCCCTCCACATGAAACTCTCCCGGGCCCCAATAGGGAAGCCCGTCCTTGCTGCGGGCGGAGGTGAGGTCGCGCACCGCCGCCTTCGCCACCTCGGGCTCGAGGTTGTAGGCCTTGGCGATGATGGCGCCGGCATCGTCGGGATGCGCGTATATGAACTCCACCGCCTTGCGGCGCGCGCGCAGCAGCGCGCGCAGGAAATCGCCCCGGGTCTCCGCCGCCTTGCCGGTGGTGACGCCGACGACGTTGTCGAGCGCCGGCAGGATCTCGCTCGCCTTGGCGATCGGGTGGTACTTGCCCTGGTATTTCGACCACAGCGGCTCCGGCACCGGCACCACGTCGACCGAGCCAAGGTCGAGCGCCACCACGCCCTCGCCAAAGCCGCCGGTCTTCACGTATTCAGCGTCGTCAGGCTTGAGGCCGCCCGCCTGTACCACCAGGATCGCCAGCGCCTGGCTGGTCGATTTCGGATTGGTGTAGCCGATCTTCTTGCCCTTCAGATCCTGCAGCGTTTTCACCGGCGACCCCATCTTGGTGGCCCAGATGAACTCGGAGACCGTCAGCACGTTGTCGCTGATGATCTTGAGATCGGCGCCCTGGCGGATCGTGATGACGACGGCGGTGGGGTTGATCTCGCCATAGGCGAGGCTGCCCGTCATCATGTTGCGCATCGAGGTGCCGCCGCCCTGGGACGACAGCACGCCGGTGATGTCGGCGCCCTCCTCCTTGAAGTAGCCTTTCTCCATCGCCACCGCATAGGGCATGCCGTTGGCGGAGACGCCGTAGTTGCCGACCTCGATCTCCTCGGCACTGGCGCCGCCGATGCCGGCGGCAAGCATCGCGACGGCACAGACCGACCGGACGAAGGACAAGGTGCGCATGGCTGCTCCCGTTTTCAGACGCTCCTCCAAGTCCCGCGTTCGGCGCAGGTTCTGTCGAGGCGGCGGCATGATAGGCAAGGGCCCATCAAACCGTTAGGACGAAAGTGCGGCGCTCAGCCCGGTCGCGGCGGGATCCAGTTGTGCAGGGAGAGCCCGCCATCGACCACCACCGTGGTGCCGGTGACGTAGCGCGCGAAGCGGTCGCTGAGCAGTGCCAGCGCCATGTCGGCGACATCCTCCGGCGCGCCGAGCCGGCCCATCGGCACCAGCCGCGCCATGGCGGGATCTGCCGCGAAGCCGCCGCCGGGAATGGCGCCCGGCGCGATGGCGTTGACGCGGATGCCCGCCGGCGCCAGGGCGCGGGCGAGCTCCTTCATCAGCATGGTCATGCCGGCCTTCGACGCGCTGTAGTGCGGCAGGTTGCGCGGGCTCTCGGCGTGGAGCGACGTCACGAAGAGCATGCGGCCCCGGATGCCGCCGTCCTGCATCAACCGCCCGACCGCGCGGGCGAGACGGAAGCCGCTGCGCAGGTTGACGGTGAGCATCGCCTCGAAGACATCGTCGGCGACGCCGAAGACATCGTCGGTCTCGCGCCGCGGCGGGCTCGCGCTGTGAACGAAGATGGCGGGCGGGCCGAGCCGTGCCACCGTCTCGTCGACCAGCCGGTCGGCGGCGGCGATGTCGCTGAGATCCGCCGGCAGGAAGATCGCCTTGCCGCCGGCCGCGGCCAGCGCCGCCTCGCCCTTCTCAGGGTTGACGTCGGCGAGGGCGACGCGGGCGCCTTCCTTGGCGAGCGCCAGGGCGATCGCGCGGCCGATGCCGTTGCCCGCGCCGGTGACGAGCGCGATCTCGTCCTCGAACAGCATCGCTCCTCCCTCAGGCTCCGTGCTTGCGGAACACCTCGATGAAGCGGTCGACGTCTTCCTCGTCGTTGTAGACATGCGGGCTGATGCGCAGCCGGCCGAGCCGCGGCGCCGCATAGACCTGCTCCGCCGCCAGCCGCTCCACCAGCCCCGCCGGCATGCCCTTGGGGAAACCGAGGCAGAGGATGTGCGGCGCGCGCACCCGCTCCTCGGCGATCAGCGCGCCGGAGTTGCCGAGCCCCTCGGCGAGCCGGCGCGTCAGCATGCGGAGCCGCTCGAGGATGGCGGCGGAGCCCCATTCCGCCACCATCTCCATGCCGATCGCCGCCATCTCCATGGAGATGAAATGGTCGCGCTCGCCCATGTCGAAGCGGCGCGCGCTCTCTACATAGCGGACGTCGTCGAAATAGGGGACGCGCTCGGCGGCCACGGCGCGCCGGCCGAAGCTGGTCTGCTCCAGCGGCACGCCGGCCTGATGCCGCTTCGCGACGTAAAGGAAGGCGCGGCCATAGGGGCCGAGCACCCACTTATAGGTGGGGAAGACCAGGAAGTCCGGATCGAGGCGGCGCACGTCGAGGGCCATGATGCCGGCTCCGTGGGTCGCGTCCACCAGCAGCGCCGCGCCCTGGCGCTTGAGCGCCGGCGCGATGCGGTCGAGATCGAGGGCGCCGCCGTCCGACCAGTGGATCGAGGAGATCGAGGCGAGGCCGATCGGCGCCGCGTCCGGCCGCTCGATCGCCGTCATCAGCGCCTGGGTCCAGTCGGCATCCGCCGGCTGCGGCACGATATCGACGGTGAAACCCTGCGCCTCGGCGCGGCCGATCCATTCCAGCATCGGCGAGGTGTGGTCGTTCTCCAGCAGCAGGACGCGCGAGCCGCGCGGCACCTGCAGGATCTTGCCGGCTGTGGCGACGCCGTATCCGACGGAGGAGATCAGCGCCACGTCGGCGGGATCGGCGTTGATGAGCCGCGCCGCCGCCTTGCGGGCGCGCTCGTGCTGCTGCAGCGCGAAATCCGGAGCGAGCTTCCAGGGCTGGCCCTTGCGGCCGGCGCCGATGCGGCCGGCCTCCTGGCTCGCCTTCGGCAGCGGGCTCCAGGCCGCGGCATTGAGGAAGCAGACTTCCCGGGGAATATCGAAAAGTGCCCGCTGCGATGCCAGCATGTGCCGACGGCTCCCTTGTTGCGCCCCGTCCGAGCCTACAGGCTTTGCCGCCGCCGGCCCAGGGCTCGAGGGGGTTGACCGGCATCCACCGATGCCCGCATGGTCGGGCCGCCATGACCGCCAAATTCGCCCGCGGCGACACCGCCTATGCCAAGGACGGCCGCTCCTACATCGTCGAGGATGTGGATGCCGGCATCGTCTATTGCGTGGGCTCGAATGGCGCCGAGGCGGATTTCCCCGAGGCCGCGCTGATGACCGCGGCGGAATGGGCGGGCCGCTCCAGCGGTCGGCGCGACGTCTCCTACGCGCGGCTGAAGCAGGCCTCCGTCTACAAGGCGAGCGGGGCAAAGCTCGATCGCGCCGCCGCGACGCAACTCCTGACGAAGATCCAGCGGCTCTCGCCGGGCCTCCTCGATTTCGCCGCCTTCACGGTGGCGAGCCGCGTCATGCGCGAGAACGGCGACGACGACCTGGTGGGCGAGCTCTCGATCGTCAAATGCCGCGAGCTCTTCGAGGCGGCGGCGCCGGAGGTGCGGGCGAGCCTGCTCGCCACTCTCCTCGGCACGCCGGCGGCGGTGCTGGTGGATGCGGCGCGGCTCGGCGACAATCTCATGCGGGCGATGGTGGAGAAAGGCCTGGCCCCGCATACGGAGGCCTTCGAGGCGTTCGGCAGCCGCCGCCGGCGATAGCGCGCGATCCATGACGGACATCTATGTCGACGGCGACGCCTGCCCGGTTCGGGAGGAGGTCTACCGAGTGGCGGAGCGTCTCTCGCTCAAAGTCTTCGTCGTCTCCAACGGCTCGCGGCCGATCCGGCCGCCGCGCGATCCCAACGTGCAGATGGTGGTGGTGAGCGAGGGCGCCGACAAGGCCGATGACTGGATCGTCGAGCGCATCACCGCCGCAGACGTCTGCATCACCGCGGATATCCCGCTCGCCTCCCGCTGCCTCGGCAAGGGCGCCCGCGCGGTGTCGCCGCTCGGCAAGCCCTGGACGCCGGACAATATCGGCAACGCGCTCGCCGGCCGCGAGATCGCGCGCCATCTGCGCGAGCTCGGCGTGGGCTGCGGTGGGCCGCCGCCCATCACCAAGGCGGACCGCTCACGCTTCCTCGGCGCGCTCGATCAGGCCGTGCAGGCGGCGCTGCGCGGCCGCTGATTGCCGCCGTCGCCGCTTTCCGTCAAAATTGCGCTCGCCAACAAGCCGGCGCGAAGCAGGCATTTCCGGGGGAGGAACACCATGCGCACGCTGCGGTCTCTGCTGCGATCTCTACTGTGTGGCGCCGCCGTCATGGCCGCGCTGGCAATGCCCGCGCAGGCGGCCGAGACCGTCAAGGTCGGGCTCATCCTGCCCTATTCCGGCGTCTTCGCCCGGCTCGGCGAGACCATGGACAATGCGGTGAAGCTCTGGGTGGCGCAGAACGGCGAGATGGCCGGCGCCACCAAGATCGAGATCATCCGCCGCGACGAGACCGGCCCCAACCCCGACACGGTGAAGCGCGTCGCGCAGGAGCTCATCGCCCGCGACCAGGTGCAGATGATCGCCGGCCTGGTCTTCACGCCGAACGCGCTCGCGGTGGCGCCGCTCGCCACCGAGGGCAAGGTGCCTGTCGTGATCATGAACGCCGCCACTGCCGTCATCACGACGAAATCGCCCTATCTCACCCGCACGTCGCTGACCCTGCCGCAGACCACCGAGGTGTTCGGCCGCTGGGCCGCCACCAAGGGCGGCATGAAGACCGCCTATACCGCGGTCTCGGATTACGGTCCCGGCCACGACGCCGAGGATTCCTTCAAGCGCAGCTTCACCGAGGCCGGTGGCACCGTGGTCGGCAGCGTGCAGTTCCCGGTGATGAACCCGGATTTCGCGCCCTTCCTGCAGCGCGTCCTCGACCAGAAGCCGGGAGCGCTCTACACCTTCATTCC
>DATKPX010000318.1:0-10682 GCA_035523855.1 Allostellaceae bacterium | reverse complement strand
GGTAGTGTCCTAATTTGATTTCTTCGCAGGACCAATAGGACAATCGGCGTCCGGATTTGAAAGAAAGGCTCTGCAAATCGAACCATCGCTGTCTTTAAGAAGCCCCGATCGCAATAGCTCTGCGGCGGCAAGCGGTCTCTGATGTGGCTCGAGCTTGATGATTTCCAACACCATCGTCAGTTGCAGTCTTTTTGCATCAGACGCCGCCTGGTACGATCCAGATACCCACCCGCCGATCAAGCTTGTCAAAGCAACAGCGACAGCTGCCGCGGCGCCAACTGCCGCCGCCCTGACTGACGGCGAACTCATCCAATTCATCATCTTCGTCCCTGAGCCATCCGAACCGTCAAACTAGGACACTACCGCGGCGCGGGCCTCTGCCGCGCCTCCGATGTCACGCGCCCGGCCGGCCGCCGGCCATTCCGAGCCCCTGGAAATAGGTGAGGACGCCGGCCTCCAGCAGGTCCTCGGCGCTCATCGGCAGCTTGCGCCGCGCGGCGTCGCCGCGGCCGAACAGCGAGGCGATGCCGTGCGAGAGCGACCAGACGTGCAGCGCCATCATCAGCGCCGGCGGCCGGCTCTCTTTCGGGAGCCGCGCGCAGACCGCGTCCGACGCCGTGCGCAGCACCGCGAAGGCGCGGTCGCCAAGCTGCTGCAGCTCCGGATTGCCCTCGAGCGGAATGCCCGCCTCGAACATGGCGGCGTAATAGGCGGGCTCCTCGCGGGCGAAGGCGAGATAGGCCTTGCCGAGGCGCAGGAACGCCGTCACCGGCTCCGGCAGACCCTTGCCCCAGGCGTGCTCGAGCCGCGCCTCGAAGCGCTCGAAGCCGCGCTTCGCCACATCCGCCATCAGCTCGTCGCGGTCGCGGAAATGCCGGTAGGGCGCCGCCTGGCTGACGCCAGCCGAGCGCGCGGCCTCGGCGAAGGTGAAGCCCAGCGGCCCTTTCGCCGCGATCAGATCGAGGGCGGCGGCGATCAGCGCTTCCCGGAGATTGCCGTGGTGATAACCCCGGCGCCCGGCGCCGCGCCCGTCTCGCCAGCTCATGTTAATAGCTCTTACATCAAAGCCGGGCGCGACGCAGCCACGATCTGCGCGGGCGGCGGGCTCAGATGAGCGCCTGCACGGCGGCGCGGATGCGGTCGAAGGCGCTCTCCCAGTCGCCGGGCCTCGGCTGGCGGAAGAGGCGGAGGTCGGGATACCACGGCGTATCCTCGCGGCCGCTGAGCCACCGCCAGTCCGGCGTGAAGGGAACGGCGACGAAGGTCTTGACGCCGAGCGCGCCGGCGAGATGCACGATCGCGGTATCGACGCTGACCACGAGATCGAGAGCGGGGAGCAGCGCGGCCGTGGCGGCGAAATCGGTGAGCTGCGAGCCCAGGTCGCGCACCAGCGCCTGGGCGCCCAAGGTCTGGATGTCGGCGGCGTGCAGCCCCTTCTGCAGGCTGTAGAGCGCGACGCCGGGAATGTCGGCGAGCGCCAGGAAGCGCTCCAGCGTCGTCGACCGGTTGCGGTCGTTCATGTGATTGGCGCGGCCGGCCCAGGCGATGCCGACCGCGAGCTTCGTTCCGTCGGGCCGCGCCAGCGGCGGCGGCACCGCGTCGGCGGGCGGGCGGAGATAGGGCGTGCGCCGCGGGATGGTCTCCAGCGTGGTGCCGAAGATCCCCGGCAGCGACATGAGCGGCACGTGATAGTCGCAGGCCGGCAACGGCCGGCCGCTCGGGACCACCTCGGCGACGCCGGGCAACCCCTGCATCAGGCGCGCGAGCTCGGGCTGGCACTCGAAGACGAGGCGGCCGACGCGCACCGAGGCGAGCGGCAGGTAGCGGCAGAACTGGATGCTGTCGCCGAGCCCCTGCTCGAAATGGACGAGGAGCGAGAGGCTCCTGTCCTCCTGCCCTTCCCAACGCGGCGTGGCGATGCGGCGCGGCGGATGCGTCTTGAGGCGCCAGCGCTTCTCGTATTCCTGCCAGCCGCGCTCGAAATCGCCCATGGCGAGGAGCGTCAGCGCGCGGTCCCACCAGATGTCGACGCTGTCGCGCCGGCCTTTGAGCGCCCGGTCGAAGCAATCGACGGCGCCGGCATAGTCGCCCATGCTGTGCAGCAGCAGGCCGAGATTGTGCAGCGTCTCCGGCCGCGCCGGATCGAGGGCGAGCGAGCGGCGGAAGGCCTCCGCCGCCGGCTCGAAGCGCAGCATCTGCCAGAGCACGTTGCCGAGATTGGACAGCACCGCGGCGCTCTCCGGGCGGATGGCGAGCGCGCGCCGGAAACAGGCCGCCGCCGCCGGCAGCTTGTCGTTGCCGCGCAGGATGACGCCGATGTTGTTGTAGGCGTCCGCCAGCGCCGGATGGGTCTCCAGCGCCTGCAGATAGAGCTTCAGCGCGCCGTCGGTGTCGCCGCGGCGCTGGCGCTCGGTGGCAGCGGTAAACAGCGCCCGCGCCGCCTCCGGGACCGCCGCGCCATCGGGCGACGGCGCGGTCGCGACGGCGTCAGCCGGCCGAGCGCCGTTCTTTGGCATGGGCACCCCCCCGAGCGCCGGAACGCAGATAGTCGCGCATCAGGATGTCGGCGATCTGCACCGCGTTGAGCGCCGCCCCCTTGCGCAGATTGTCGGCGACCACCCAGAAGCTGAGCCCGTTGGGCACGGTCGTATCCCGGCGGATGCGGCTCACGAAGACCGGATCCTCGCCGGCGACCTCCTGCGGCGTGACATATCCCTCGTCGACGCGGTGGTCGAGGACGCTGACGCCGGGAAAATGCTTGAGGGCGGCGCGCGCCTCCTCCACCGTGATCGGCCGCTCGAACTCCACGTTCACCGCCTCGGCATGACCGATGAAGACCGGCACGCGCACGCAGGTCGCGGCGACCGCGATATCGGGATCGAGGATCTTGCGGGTCTCCACCGCCATCTTCCATTCCTCCTTGGTCGCGCCGTCCTCCATGAAGACGTCGATGTGGGGAATGACGTTGAAGGCGATCTGCTTGGTGAAGTGCTCCTTCTTCGGCACGTCGTTGACGTAGACGCCGCGCGTCTGGGTGAAGAGCTCGTCCATCGCCTCGCGGCCGGCGCCGGAGACGGACTGATACGTCGCCACCACCACCCGCTTGATCTTGGCGAGATCGTGCAGCGGCTTCAGCGCCACCACCATCTGGATGGTGGAGCAGTTGGGGTTGGCGATGATGCCGCGCTTGGTGTACTGCGCGATCGCCTCCGGGTTCACCTCCGGCACCACCAGCGGCACGTCGGGGTCCATGCGGAACTGCGAGGTGTTGTCGATCACGACGGTGCCCGCCTTGGCGGCGCGCGGCGCATGCACGGCCGAGACCTTGGCGCCCGGCGAGAAGAGGCCGATGTCGATGCCTTTGAAATCGTATTTGTCGAGATCCTCGACCTTGAGGACATCGTCCTCCCCATAGGAGACCTCGACGCCGACCGAGCGCTCGGACGCCACCGCCACCACATTGGCCGCGGGAACGCCGCGCTCGGCCAGGATGTTCAGCATCTCGCGGCCGACATTGCCGGTGGCGCCGACCACCGCTACCTTGAAGCTCATGACAATCCTCCGGGACGGGCGGAAAGCGCCCGCCACCGGCCAGACTTACGCCGCGCCGACCGCCATTACAAGGCGCCTGCAACGCCGGCGGCGGCGACCGGGTTAACCGTCCGGAGAAGGCCGATGAGTCACACCGAGAGCGCCGCCACCGGCTTCGCCCATTTCTGGCCTTACTACCTCCGCGCCCACATGGATCCGCGCACCCGCGCCTTCCACTATCTGGGCACGCTGACCGGCGTCGCGCTCGTCATTGCCGCTTTGGTGACGGGACCGTGGTGGCTGCTGCCGCTCGGCGTCGTCGCCGGCTACGGCATCGCGGTGCCCTCGCACCTCCTCTTCGAGGGCAACCGCCCGGCAACGCTGGTCAATCCCCATTGGTCGCTGGTCGGCGATTTCTACATGCTCGGCCTGTTCCTCGCCGGCCGGCTCGGGGCGGAACTCGAGCGGGTGAAAGGCCTCCGCGATCTCGCCGGGCGCGGGATGGCGCCCTAGCAGGAAGCCGCTATCAAGATCGCGCGATTCTGGCGCGTTGCGGCTACGATCGGCAAATTGACCCGATACGCGCAGGCGGGAGTCAGCGCAGAGTAGGAGCAATCGCAGTCGGTTCCTTTCAGGGAGGCACAGAATGGCGACCTGGACACCCGATCCCAGCTTCTATCCCTCGCCGCGGATGGCGGCGCGCGCGCCGGCGGAGAAGCTCGCCTATGTCGCGAGCTTCGATCCCTCGCGCCAGCGCAAGGACGCGCTCGCGGTGGTCGATCTCGATCCCGCCTCGAAGAGCTATTCGCAGATCGTCGGCCGGGTGGAGATGACCGGCACCGGCGACGAGCTGCATCATTTCGGCTGGAACGCCTGCAGCTCCTGCCTCTGCCCGAACGCGCCGCATCCCCACGTGGAGCGGCGCTACCTGGTGGTGCCGGGCCTGCGCTCCTCGCGCATCCACATCCTCGACACCAAGCCCGATCCGCGCAATCCGCAGATCGTCAAGGTGATCGAGCCGCAGGAGCTCGCCGAGCGCGCCGGCTATACGCGGCCGCACACCGTCCATTGCGGGCCCGAGGGCATCTATGTGAGCGCGCTCGGCAATGCCGAGGGCAAGGCGCCGGGCGGCGTCTTCCTCATCGACCATGAGAGCTTCGAGGTGCTGGGCCGCTGGGAGGTCGAGCGCGGCACCCAGCAATACGGCTACGACATGTGGTGGCACCTGGGCTACGACACCGTCGTCACCAGCGAGTGGGGCACGCCCGACATGTTCGAGGAAGGGCTGGTCCCCGAGCTGCTGCTCGGCGCCAAGTACGGCCACAAGCTCCACTTCTGGGACCTGCACAAGCGCAAGCACCTGCAGGAGATCGACTTCGGCAAGGAGCATCAGCTCGTCTTCGAGCTCCGCCCGGCGCATGATCCGACCAAGCCCTACGGCTTCGTCAACTGCGTCATCAGCCTGGAGGACCTCTCCTCGTCGATCTGGACCTGGTACCGCGACGGCGACAAGTGGGCGGCGAAGAAGGTGATCGAGATCCCGGCGGAGCCCGCCGATCCCGACCTGCTGCCGCCGGCGCTCAAGGGCTTCAAGGCCGTCCCGCCGCTGGTCACCGACATCGACCTCTCGGTCGACGACAAGTTCCTCTACGTCTCCTGCTGGGGCACCGGCGACTTCCAGCAATATGACGTGAGCGACCCCTTCCATCCGAAGCTCACCGGCAAGGTGCGCCTCGGCGGCATCGTCTCGCGCGCGGCGCATCCGAAATCGAAGGGACCGCTCCAGGGCGGGCCGCAGATGGTGGAGGTGAGCCGCGACGGAAGGCGCATCTATTTCACCAACTCGCTCTACGGCGCCATCGATCCGCAATTCTACCCCGCCGACATGACGGGCTGGATGGTGAAGATCGACGCCAAGCCCGAGGGCGGGCTCAAGGTCGATCCCGAGTTCTTCATCGACTGGCCGGCGGGCCACCTGCCGCACCAGGTGCGCCTGCAGGGCGGCGATGCCTCCTCCGATTCCTACTGCTATCCCTGAGGCCGCCGCCTAGACCTGTCCACGGCCGGAGATGAGCGCGCTCTGGCCGTGGCTGGCGCTCGTCGGGCTCGGCGCCTATCACGGGCTCAATCCCGCCATGGGCTGGCTCTTCGCGGTGGCGCTCGGCCTGCATCGGAAGAGCCGCGCGGTGGTGCTGCAGTCGCTGCTGCCGATCGCGCTCGGCCACGCGCTCTCGATCGCGCTGGTGGCGGCGCTGGTGGTGGCGGCGGGCGTGGTGATCGATGCGGCGCTGGTCCGCCGCATCGCCGGCGTGGCACTCCTCGCCTGGGCGCTCTATCACCAGCTCTACGGCTCGCGCCATCGCGTCCGCGTCGGCATGCAGACCGGCATGGCCGGCCTCGCGCTCTGGTCCTTCCTGATGGCGGGCGCCCATGGCGCGGGGCTGATGCTGGTGCCGGCGCTGATCCCGCTCTGCCTCGACGGCGGGCCGGCGATGGCGCTCACCGCCACGGGCTCCTTCGGCATCGCGCTCGCCGCCGTCGGCGTCCACACCGCGGCGATGCTGGCGGTGACCGGCGCCATCGCGGTCGTCGTCTACGAGTGGGTGGGGGTCGATTTCCTGCGCCGCGGCTGGATCAACCTCGACCTGATCTGGACCGCGGCGCTGGTGGTCACCGGCCTGGTGCTGCTCGCCCTCGCCTGATCGGCGGGTTGCCCATCATGGTTAAGCGATCCTTCACGGGTCCGATCTAGCCTCCGCCTGCCGCCCGACCGCGGCCAGGGATTCCTGATGACATCGCTCCAGCGCCGCCCCATCGCCGATATCGGCATCCGGATTCCCGACGGCATCACGCTGCCGATCGCTCCCGAGCTGGTGACGGTGGTCACCGACAATGCCGAGCTCGCGCGCGCCACCGGCCTCGCGCTCATCGAGGCGGCCGTCGCCCGGAACCCGGCCATGAAGCTGGTGGCGATCCTCACCGTGCTGAAGCTCATCGCGTTCGCGCGATCGGATCAGAACCCGGCGGTCCTGGCGCAGCACGGCGCCACGATCGAATGCGCTGCCGGCTGCGCCGCCTGCTGTCACCAGATGGTCGAGGCCACGATCCCCGAGGCGATCCTGGTGGCGATGCAGATCGGCGGCGAGGAGGATCCGCGCCGGGCCGCGATCCAGGCGGAAGCCCAGGCCCATCTGCGGGACGGCCAGCGGTCGCCGGCCCGCCCCTGTGCGCTGCTCAGCGACAATCGATGCTCGGTCTACGAAGTGCGGCCGCTGGTGTGCCGCTCGGTGCTGTCGCCGAGCGCCGGGAAATGCCGCGAGGCCCTGGCAAGCGCGCAGCGCGGCGAGGCGTCCCCCGCCCAGTCCGACATCTACGAAGCGCCGCTGCTGCTGAGCCGCGGCGACCAGGCCGGGCTGCGCGGCATCTGCAAGGATCTGGGGCTGCAGCACGACGTGGTCCGCCTCGCTGAGACCGTCGCCGCGATCCTCGGCGACCCCTCCACCGTCGACCGCTGGCTGGCCGGCGAGGCGGTCTTCACGGCGACCACGGACAGCCGGGTGCCGGAACCGGCCTGAGCGCCGGCGCCGCTCGGGAGAGCCCGACCCTCGCACAGGCTCGATCCGATCGGGCGGCATCGGATTATGATTAATTATTCCTTCAGCGTGGGGTCATAGCCTCCGCCCACGACACCGTGGCGGAGGAATTCCACGATGACATTGCCTGCCCCCCGGCCCATTACCGATCTCGGCATCCGTGTTCTCGGGTGGCTTCCGCGGCCGATCGACCCCGCGCTGGTGCGATTGGTCGCCGACAACGCCGCCGTGACCCGCGGCAGCGGCATGGCGCTCATCGAGGAGATCGTCGCCCGCGATCCCGCCATGAAGCTCGCGGCCATCCTGGCGGCGGTGAAGCTTCTGGCCTTTGGACGGTCGGATCAGAACCAGGCTCTTCTGGAGCGGGACAATTCCAGGATCGAATGCGGCGCCGGTTGTGCCGCCTGCTGTCACCAGGACGTCGAGGCGACGATACCGGAGGCGATCCTGGTGGCGGCGCAGATTGGCGGCGCGGCCGATCCGCGCCATGACGCGATATTGGCGGAAGCCGAGGCCTCCTCGAGTGACGCCGCGCAGAAGCTGGGCCCGCGCCCTTGCCCGCTGCTGCAGGAGAATCGATGCTCGGTCTATGATGTGCGCCCGCTGGCCTGCCGCGCAGTCTTCTCGCCGAGCGCGAAGAAATGCAACGACAGCCTTGCCCGCGTGCAGCGCGGCGAAACCTCCAGCGCCACCATCGCCGAGATCTATGCGGGGCCGCTCTTCATGAGCCGCGGCGACCAGGCCGGCGTGCTCGGCATCTGCAAGGATCTGGGCCTGCAATATGATGTCGTCCACCTCGCGCGGACCGTCGCCATGATCCTGCGCGACCCCGGCACGGTCGAGCGCTGGCTCGCCGGCGAAACGGTCTTCCCAGCGCTGGGACCGGTCGAGACGGTGAATCCCGGCTGAGCGCCGCGGCGCTTACGCGAGCTTGTCGAGCTCGCGCAGGATGGTGTCGCCCATCACGGTGGTGGAGACCCGCGCCGTGCCCGCCTGCTGGATGTCGCTGGTGCGGACGCCGCCCTTGAGCGCCTCCTGCACCGCACGCTCCACCAGACCGGCCTCCTCCTTCATGTCGAAGGAATAGCGCAGCATCATCGCGAAGGAGAGCAGGCAGGCGAGCGGGTTCGCCATGTCCTTGCCGGCGATGTCGGGCGCGCTGCCGTGCACGGGCTCATAGAGCGCCTTGCGCCGGCCGCTGCTGTCGGGGGCGCCGAGCGAGGCCGAGGGCAGCATGCCGAGCGATCCCGTCAGCATCGCCGCGCAATCCGACAAGAGGTCGCCGAAGAGATTGTCGGTGACGATGACGTCGAACTGCTTGGGATTGCGCACCAGCTGCATGGCGCAGTTGTCGGCGTACATGTGCGAGAGCGCGACGTCCTTGTAGTCGGCGTCGTGCAGCTTCTGCACCTCGTCGCGCCACAGCACGCCGGTCATCATCACGTTCGCCTTCTCGACCGAGGTGACGCGGCCGTGGCGCTTCAGCGCGAGCTCGAAGGCGACACCGGCCACGCGGCGGATCTCCGGCGTCGTATAGACCTGGGTGTCGACGCCGCGGCGGGTGCCGTCCGGAAGATTCTCGATGCCGCGCGGCTCGCCGAAATAGACGCCGCCGGTGAGCTCGCGCACGATCATGATGTCGAGGCCCTGGATCACCTCGGGCCGCAAGGTCGAGGCGCCGATCAGCGGGTCGAACACCAGCGCCGGACGCAGATTGGCGAAGAGCTCCATCTCCTTGCGCAGGCGCAGGAGGCCGCGCTCAGGCTTCAGGTTGAAGGGGAGGTTGTCCCATTTCGGCCCGCCGACGGCGCCGAACAGCACCGCGTCGCTCTGCTGCGCCAGCGCCAGCGTGTCCTCGGTGAGCGGCACGCCGTGGGCGTCGAGGGCGGCGCCGCCCACCAGCCCCTCGGAGATGTCGAAGGTGACGATGCGGCGGCGGTCCATCCAGTCGATGACCCGGCCCACCTGCCGCATCACCTCGGGGCCGATGCCGTCGCCGGGCAGGAACAGGATCTTCTTGTTCGCGGCCATCACAATGTCCTTCGGGAAGACGCGGGGCGGGAAGACGCGGGGCGGGAAGACGCGGGGCTCGGAACTTCCGGGATCAGGAGAACAGCCAGGGCTGGCTCATGCGGTTCTGCTGCTCATAGCGGTCGATCGCCGGCGCCTTCTGCATGGTGAGGCCGACATCGTCGAGGCCGTTGAGCAGACAGTGCTTGCGGAAGGCATCGATCTCGAAATGGATCTTCTGCCCGTCCGGTCGCGTCACCGTCTGCTCGGCGAGATCGATGGTGAGGCGCGCGTTGGCGCCCTTCTTGGCATCGTCCATCAGCTGGTCGACGACCTCCTGCGGCAGCTTGATCGGCAGGATGCCGTTCTTGAAGCAGTTGTTGTAGAAGATGTCGGCGAAGCTCGACGCGATCACCGCGCGGATGCCGAAATCGAGGAGCGCCCAGGGCGCGTGCTCGCGCGACGAGCCGCAGCCGAAATTCTCCCCCGCCACGATGATCTTGGCGTTGCGATAGGCGGGCTGGTTCAGCACGAAGTCGGGATTCTCCGAGCCGTCGGGCTTGTAGCGGAGCTCGTCGAAGAGCGCCTTGCCGAGGCCGGTGCGCTTGATCGTCTTCAGGTGCTGCTTGGGGATGATCTTGTCGGTGTCGCAGTTGACGATCGGCAGCGGCGCCGCGATGCCGGTGAGGGTGGTGAATTTTTCCATCGAGGCTCTCCTCAGCCCAGCTTGCGCACGTCGGTGAGATGGCCGGTGACCGCCGCCGCCGCCGCCATGGCGGGGCTCACCAGATGCGTCCGTCCGCCGCGGCCCTGGCGGCCCTCGAAGTTGCGGTTCGAGGTGGAGGCGCAGCGCTCGCCCGGCTCGAGGCGATCGGCGTTCATGGCGAGGCACATGGAGCAGCCGGCCTCGCGCCACTCGAAGCCCGCTTCGAGGAAGACCTTGTCGAGACCCTCCTCCTCCGCCTGGTGCTTCACCAGGCCGGAGCCCGGCACCACCATGGCGTTGACGCCCTTCGCGACCTTGCGGCCCTTGGCGATGGCGGCGGCGGCGCGCAGATCCTCGATGCGCCCGTTGGTGCAGGAGCCGATGAAGACGCGCTGCACCGGCACGTCCGCCAGCTTGGTGCCGGGCTTCAGATCCATGTACTCGAGAGAACGCTGCATCGCCGCGCGCTTGCCCTCGTCGGCGACATCGGCGGGGCTCGGCACCACGCCCGTGATCGGCAGCACGTCCTCGGGGCTGGTGCCCCAGGTGACGTGCGGCGTCACCGTGGCGGCGTCGATCTCCACCACCTTGTCATACTGCGCGCCGGCATCGCTCGGGAGCGTGCGCCAGAACGCGACCGCCTGCTCCCAGGCGCCGCCCTTGGGCGCGTAGGGGCGGCCCTTCAGATACTCGAAGGTCACCTCGTCCGGCGCCACCAGCCCGGCGCGGGCGCCGCCCTCGATCGTCATGTTGCAGACGGTCATGCGGCCTTCCATGGAGAGGCCGCGGATGGTGCTGCCGGCATACTCGATCACATGGCCGGTGCCGCCGGCGGTGCCGAT
>DATKPX010000317.1:0-2338 GCA_035523855.1 Allostellaceae bacterium | reverse complement strand
ATGCTCGACCTCCGAGGTGCCGATGCCGAAGGCGAGAGCGCCGAAGGCGCCATGGGTCGCGGTGTGGCTGTCGCCGCAGACGATGGTCATGCCGGGCTGGGTCATGCCCTGCTCCGGCCCGATGATGTGGACGATGCCCTGTCGGATGTCGTCGACCGCGAAATAGGGGACGCCGAACTCCCTGACGTTGCGCTCGAGCGTCTCGACCTGGAGGCGGGATTCCGGCTCGGTGATGCCGAGCGCGCGATCGGTTGTCGGCAGGTTGTGGTCGGCGACCGCGATGGTGGCGTCGGGACGCCGCACCGGCCGCTTCGCCATGCGCAGGCCCTCGAAGGCCTGCGGGCTCGTCACCTCGTGCACGAGGTGGCGGTCGATGTAAAGGAGGCAGGTGCCGTCGGATTGACGGTCGACGACGTGGCTGTCCCAGATCTTGTCGAAGAGCGTGCGCGGCTTAGCCATGAAATGTCCCTACCTCGTGTCTCCGGTCCGCCACCCTCGCCGGCTCCGCGGCGAGGGTCTTGAACGGAGTTGCGTCATTATTGCTGAGTATCGCCACCCTCGGCGGCGCCGGTCTCCTCGCCCTCGGTGCCGGCGCGCTCGGCGATGCGCGCCGCCTTGCCGGTGCGGCCGCGAAGGTAATAGAGCTTGGCGCGGCGGACCGAGCCGCGGCGCACCACCTCGATCGCGCTGACGCGCGGCGAGTAGAGCGGGAAGATGCGCTCCACGCCCTCGCCGTAGGAGATCTTCCTGAGCGTGAAGCTGGAGTTGATCCCGGCATTCTTGCGGGCGACGCAGACGCCCTCGAAAGCCTGGATGCGCTCGCGCTCGCCTTCCACCACCTTGAGGCTCACCTTGACGGTGTCGCCGGGCTGGAATTCCGGAATGGTCCTGCCTGCAAGCGCCTTCGCGATCTGCTGCTGCTCCAGGGTCTTGAGCACGGTCATGACATCACCTCTTTCAATTCTCTCGGCCGGTCCTGGCGCGTGTCGCGGCCAGGTGGCGCTCCCATAAATCCGGGCGACGCTCCTGCGTCACCCGCTCCCGCTGCTTCTGCCGCCACTGGCGGATCCGGTCGTGATGACCGGAGAGCAACACCTCCGGCACCGCGCGGCCTTCCCAGGTCTGGGGCCGCGTATAGTGCGGATATTCGAGGAGGCCGTCCTCGAAGCTTTCCTCTGCCAGCGTCTCGGCAGCGCCGACCACGCCCGGCAGCAGGCGCACGCAGGCGTCGATGAGGGCGATCGCCGCCGGCTCGCCGCCCGAGAGCACGAAATCGCCGAGGCTCACCTCTTCCAGGCCGCGCTTCTCGATCACCCGCGCATCGACGCCCTCGAAGCGGCCGCAGAGCAGCGTCATGCCCGCGCCCGCCGCCAGATCCTTCACCCGCTGCTGATCGATGAGCCGGCCGCGCGGCGTCAGGAAGAGGGCCGGCCCGGGGCCAGCCGCCGCCGCCATCGCGAGATCGATCACGTCGGGTCGCATCACCATGCCGGGGCCGCCGCCGAAAGGCGCATCATCGACGGAGCGGTGTTTATCGCGCGCGAAGCCCCTGATGTCCACCGATTCCAGGCGCCAGACGCCGTCCGCCAGCGCCTTGCCCGCGAGCGAGCAGCCGAGCGGTCCCGGAAACATCTCCGGGAAGATCGTGAGCACCGTGGCGGTCCAGGGGGCCATGTCATTCCGCTTCGTCCGCGTCCTCTTCCGCATCCACCTCGACCGGCCGGTTGTCGAGCAGCCCTTCCGGCGCATCGATCACCAGCCTGCCTGCCTCCAGCTCCACCACCGGAACCACCCGGTTGCTGAAGGGCACCATCACCACGCCGCCGCCCTCGCGCGCCACCTCGAGGCTGGTGCCGGCGCCGTAATCATGCACCGCCGCGACCCGCCCCAGCACCGACCCGTCCTTCAACTCCGCCCGGAGCCCGACCAGGTCGTCCCAGTAGAACTCCCCCGGTTCCAGCGCCGGCAGCGCCGAGCGCTGCAGGTAGAGTTTGGTGCCGCGGAGCTTCTCCGCCGCGGTGCGATCGGCGATCCCCTCGACACGCGCGAGGAGCGCGCCCCGCACCTTACCCACCAGCTCCAGGCTGAACCGACGCGTCCCGCCTTCGTCCTCGAGCGGCCCGTAGGCCGCGATGTCCTCCGGCGTCCCGGCGTAGCTCAACACCCTCACCGCGCCCTTGATCCCGTGCGCCGCGGTGATGACGCCCATCAGCACGCGCCGATCGGGATCCGCGGGCATGGGTCAAGCGCGTCAGGCCTGGGTTGCCTCGGCCGGCGCGCGGGCCGCCGCCTCGGCGGCACCGGAGGCGGCCGCCGCGCGCTCCTGCGCCTTCTTCTT
>DATKPX010000316.1:0-2008 GCA_035523855.1 Allostellaceae bacterium | reverse complement strand
CGTTCGGGTTGTAGCTCTGCAGCCAGTCCAAGGCGGAGGCGGCATCGGAGAGCTCGCCCTCGCCGCGGGCGAAGCTGCCCTGGCTGCGCCCGACGCCGCGGAAGTTGAAGCGCAGCGCCGAGAAGCCCTGACGCACGAAGGCGTGGTAGAGGGTGTAGACGACCTTGTTGTTCATGGTGCCGCCGTGCTGCGGATGCGGGTGCAGCAGCAGCGCGACCGGGGCATTGGGCTGCTTCGAGTGGTGGTAGCGCCCCTCGATCCGGCCCTCCGGCCCGTTGATGATGACTTCAGGCATGGGTCAGGCCGGCTCCCGCCCCCCGAACGAGCCCAATCCTATCCCAGCATGCCCCTGGGTCTTTCGGTGCATTATTATGCATTGTCAGCCCGATATACTTGACTACCACACTCGGAATTTCTAAATAGACCACAGCGCCAACGCTGCGCATCCGCGGCGAGTCGCTTCGGGAAGGCCAAACACGATACCGTCGGCGTAATCGGCATCATAGCACGAGTGTCTTCCATGCTTTTCAAAAACCTCCGCGACGAAATCGATACCGTCCTGGCCCATGATCCGGCCGCCCGGTCACGACTCGAAGTGGTATTGTGCTATCCCGGTTTCCACGCACTCTTGTTTTACCGCGTGGCCCATTGGCTCTGGGAACGTAACCTCCTGCTTTTGGGTCGGTTCATCTCTCATTTGGGGAGGATGGCCACCGGTATCGAGATCCATCCCGGCGCCCGGATCGGCCGGCGCCTCTTCATTGACCACGGCATGGGCGTGGTGATCGGCGAGACGGCCGAGATCGGCGACGACGTCACCCTCTACCAGGGGGTGACTCTGGGCGGGACCTCGCTCAACCATGCCAAGCGCCATCCGACCCTTGGCGACGGCGTCATCGTGGGCTCCGGCGCCCAGATCCTCGGCGGCTTCACGGTGGGGAGCAACGCCCGCGTCGGCGCCAATGCGGTGGTGCTCCAGGAAGTGCCGTCCGGCTCCACCGTGGTCGGCATTCCCGCCAAGCCTGTCGGCGGCCCCAAGCCGGTGGAGCGCGCGCGGCCGGCCGGCGAGTTCCTGCCCTATGGCACGCCCTGCGACGACATTCCCGACCCGGTGGCCCGCGCCCTCACCGGGGTTGCCGAGGAGGTGGCGGCGCTCCGCGCCCGCATCGGCGAGCTCGAGCACCAGCTCGACGGCGCGCGGCCGAAGCTGGTGCCGGTAGGCGACAGCGAGCCTTCGCGCCGCACCGCCAGCCAGGCCTGACGATTCAGGAGATTTTTTCATGAGACTCAGCACCAAGGGTCGCTACGCCGTGATGGCGATGGTCGACCTCGCCAAGCACAGCACCGGCGCGCCGATCTCGCTCGCGGAGATCGCCGAGCGCCAGGAGATCTCGCTGTCCTATCTGGAGCAGCTCTTCGCCAAGCTGCGTCTCGGCGGCCTGGTGAAGAGCGTGCGCGGCCCCGGCGGCGGCTATCTGCTGGCGCACGGCGCCGACGAGACCCGGGTCTCCGACATCATCCTCGCCGTCGACGAGCCGATCCGCGCCACCCGCTGCTCCCCCGGCGCGCCCACGGGATGCCGCGGCAATCAGACCCGCTGTCTCACCCACGATCTCTGGGAAGAGCTCGGCAACCAGATCAACCTCTTCCTGAGCTCGGTGACGCTGGCGGACGTGGTGGAGCGCCGCGTGCTCGGCACCAGCCGCCTGATGCCCTCGGAGCCCGAGCGCGTCGAGCCCGCCGCCGCCGTCGCGGCGCAATAGCCGCTCGCCGATTTTCTGCAATGGCGTCGTCCGCCTATCTCGACTGGAATGCGACCGCGCCGGTCCACCGGGCGGCGGCGGCCGCGGTTGCCGAGGCGCTGGCGCTCGCCGGCAATCCTTCCTCGGTCCATCGCGCCGGCCGCGCCGCGCGCCAGCGCCTGGAGCAGGCGCGCGCCGAGGTGGCGGCGCTCGTGAATGCCAGCCCTGCGGAGATCGTCTTCACCAGCGGCGGCACCGAGGCCAAT
>DATKPX010000315.1:0-18009 GCA_035523855.1 Allostellaceae bacterium | reverse complement strand
CGGCAAGCTCGCGGATGACCGGCTCGATGCGGTGGATCTCCTCGGCCGGCGTCACCGGCGCCGAGCCGGGGCGGGTGGATTCACCGCCGATGTCGAGGACATCGGCGCCCGCCGCCAGCATCGCCTTGCCGAACGCGACCGCGGCGGCGGCGTCGAGATGGTCGCCGCCGTCGGAGAAGCTGTCGGGGGTCACATTGATGATCGCCATGATGCGCGGGCGCGAGAGGTCCAGGCCCGCCCAGATCTCGCGCGGCGCGGTGAGTGCCTGCAGCAGGGCCTCGAAGCGCTCGGACCAGCCATGGGACCTTGCCCATCGCCGGGCCTCGGCGATCGGCGCGATGGCGGTGGCCATGCCGGTCTCGCTCTGGGCGTCGCGGATCACGATCTCGACATCGGCAAAAGCCAGGCCGGCGCCGCCGCCGGTCAGCGGCATTGCTCGCCCGTCCGCGATCGCCGCCCGTCCCGAGGGGCCGGAGAGCGGGACGACGGGCCGCAGCCAGAACTCTGGCGTGGCACCGTTCAGCGCTCCGGCAAGACGGTCCGAGCCGGCGTTGGTCAAGGGGGTCCTCGCGGGGCAACAAACGGATAGACCGGAGATTAGGCGGCGGCAGAATCCATCGCAATGACGATACCGCAACGCCAGGAAAGGGCCGGGGTTTCGCGTCCGTGGCGGCGAGAGTATCCTCATCGGCGTCTCGACAGGTGGCGCCATGAACCGTCTTCTTGGCTTGACCGTGCTGGTGACGACGGCGCTTGCCGGCTCGTCATCGGCCACGCTTGCTGCCGACCTCACGGTGAAGCAGGTCACCGAGGCGCTGGTGGCGGCGACGCCTGGCCATCCGGCCGATTTCTCCGGTCGCGATCTCGCCGGTCTCGATCTCAGCGGGCTCGATTTCTCCGGCGCGCGGCTCGCCAACGCCAATCTCACCACCGCCGATCTCTCCGACGGCAATTTCAGCGGCTGCGACCTTCGCGGTGCCCGACTCGATCTGGCGGTGGTGCTGCATGCGAAATTCGACGATGCCGACCTTTCCGGCGCGAGCCTCGTCCGCATGGCGGTTTCCTCCGGCATGGAGCCGAATGCCGCCGAGGCGCCGAGCTTCGCCCGGGCCAATCTCACCGGTGCCCGCATCTTCGCCGGCCTCGGTTTCGCCGACCTGCACCAGGCGCGTCTTGCTCATGCGCGGCTCGATACCGACAGCCGCACGCCGAAGCTGGCAAACCTCACGCGCACGGATCTTTCCGGAAGCAATCTCGCCGGCGCGGATCTCGGCGGTGCCGATCTGCGCGGCGTGCGGTTGAGCTTCGCCAACCTGTCCGGCGCGAACCTCGCCGGCGCCAATCTCGAAGGGGCGGATCTGACCGGAGCCGATCTCTCGCGCTCCAATCTCACTGGCGCCCGGCTCCGCGACACGCTGCTTGGAGATGTGCGGGGATCGCAGCAAGCGATCGGGCTCGGACAGGCGACGCCGTGACACGGCGAGCGGCGGCGCTCGCTCTGCTGGGCGCGCTGTCGCTGACGACGACGCCCGCCGCTGCCGGTGATGCCCAGGCGGTCGATGTCGGGCTTGTCCTCGCCGTCGACGTCTCGGGCTCGGTGAGCGAGGATCGCTATCGCCTGCAGATGAGCGGCATCGCCGCTGCCTTCGAGGATCGCTCGGTGCAGGCGGCCATCCTCTCCGGGCCACGGCGCGCGCTCGCCATCACGCTGGTGCAATGGTCGGACAAGCCGCAGATCTCGATCCCCTGGACGGTGCTGGCGAGCCCCGGCGATGCACTCGCCTTCGCTGCCAAGGTGCGCGAGGCGCCGCGCCTGGCTTCGGCCTTCACCTGCATGTCGCGGATGATGCGCTTCGTCGCCGACAAGGTATTGCCGCGGATCCCCGTGCAGGCCGATCGCACCGTGGTGGACGTCTCAGGCGACGGCCATGACAACTGCAACCCGGCGACGCCCGTCGATGCCGTCCGCGACGAGCTCGCCGCCGGCCTCATCACCATCAACGGGCTGCCGATCCTGGAGGGCGACGAGGCGGAGAGCCTCGCCCCCTGGTATCGCGACCATGTGATCGGCGGCGTTGGCGCATTTCTGTTGCCGGCATCGGGCTTCCGGGATTTCGGCCGCGCGATCCGGCAGAAATTCATCACCGAGGTGAGCGCGCTCCCGCGCTGAGGGGCGCCTGCAGGAGAGGAGGCGAGGATGCGTCCTTGGATGCCGTGCTTGGCCGCTTGTGCGGTCTTTCTGCTGCCTTTCACCGCCGGCGCCGACGAGGCGCCGCAACCGGCGCCGCTCAAGAGCGCCAAGGAGCGGCTCAGCGACAAGGCCTCGGACGAGCAGCGGGTCGACAACTGCCGCGTCCCGCTCGATCGCCGGGGCAGCAAGCCGCGGCCGGATTGCCCACCGGCCCAGGCGGAGGGGCCGGCGCCGTGGGAGAAAGCGGCTCTCCCGCGCTAGGCGGTCTCGCCTCGCCCGCGCGCTTCGGCTAGTCTGTCGCGAGAAGAAATGCGGGCCTCGACCTGCGGTACGGCCGGGATGCGGCGAGATCCGCGTCACGGTTGCGGCAGGGACAACGCTCGGCAGAAGGGGAGGCGCGCCTGATGAGGAGCACGCACCGTCCGCGCCTGGTCGCGGCTCTTGCCGGTGTTGCCCTGGTCGCTAGCATCGGCGAGAGCTCTGCCGCCGACCGCATGCGGTTCTGGAACCTGACCACGGTCACCATCCAAGAGCTCTACATGGCCCCCGCCGGCACCACGAGCTGGGGCCCCAACCAGTGCAAGAACGATCGTGACGGCACCGTCGACGCCGATGAGCGGCTGACCATCACCGGCATCACGCCCGGCCGCTACGACGTCAAGCTCAAGGACAAGAAGGGTCGGGTCTGCACGGTGCGGAACGTCGAGGTGGTCGGCGGCAAGCCCTATGCCTTCTCGATCGCCGACAAGGATTTGACGAATTGCAGCCCATGAGTCGGTGTCTCGCTGCGGTCGTGCTTGCCGCGCTGGGCTGGGCCGGCGCGATCGCGCCGGCCGTCGCCGATACCATTCTTGTCTCCAACGAGAAGGGCAACTCGATCACCGTGCTCGACGGCACCAGCCTGCAGGTGATCAAGACCGTGCCGGTGGGCCAGCGGCCGCGCGGCATCGTCCTCTCGAAGGACAACAGCGTGCTTTATATCTGCGCCAGCGACGACGACGACATCAACGTCCTCGATCTCAACACCTATACGCTGAAGGAGCCGCTGCCGAGCGGCCCCGATCCCGAGACCTTCGCCCTCCATCCGGACGGGCTGCACCTCTACGTCTCCAATGAGGACGACAGCCTGGTCTCCATCGTCGACATCAAGCAGCGCCAGATCATTGGCGAGATCCCCGTCGGGGTCGAGCCGGAGGGAATGGGCATCAGCCCGGACGGTCGCTGGATCGTCAACACCTCCGAGACCACCAGCATGGCGCATTTCATCGACAACCAGACGCATCAGGTGGTGGCGAACGTGCTGGTGGACAGCCGGCCGCGCCACGCCGAGTGGACCGCCGATGGCGCCCAGGTCTGGGTATCCTCCGAGGTCGGCGGCACCGTCACCGTCATCGACGGTGCTAAGCGCACGGTGCTGAAGCGCATCACTTTCGCGATCCCCAACATCCCTAACGAGACGATCCAGCCCGTCGGGATCGTGCTGACCAAGGACCGGAAATACGCTTTCGTGGCCTTGGGGCCGGCGAACCACGTCGCCGTCATCGATGCGCAGACCTTCGAGGTGCAGAAATACCTGCTGGTGGGGCAGCGGGTCTGGAACCTCGCCTTCAACGCGGACCAGAGCCGGCTCTACACCACCAACGGCATCAGCAACGACATCTCCGTCATCGACGTCGCGGCGCAGAAGGTGATCAAGTCGGTTCCCGTCGGCGAGCAGCCCTGGGGCGTCGTCGTCCGGCCCTAGCCGCCCGTCAGCTTCTGGCCCGTTACCGTATCGAGCCCCTTCGCGTCCTTGAGGACGGCATGGCCGAAATCGGCGTCGGTGCCGTTGGCGTTGGTGAGATCGGCGCCGGTGAGATCCGCCCCTGAGAGATCGGCTCCCATGAGATTGGCCCCGGAGAGATTCGCGCCGGCGAGGTCGGCGAAGCTCAGCAGCGCGCGGCTGAGATCGGCGCCGGCGAAATTGGCGTGGGCCAGCCTGGCGCCGGAAAATTCCGCCCGCATCAGCCCCATGGACTGGTTCTTCATATCCGCGCCCAGCATCGCGTTGCGGAAATCAGCGCCCGTGAGGTCGAAGCGGCTGAAGCGCGCGATGATGCGGGCGCCGGAGAAGTTCGCGCCCCGGAAGATCGGCGCATCCGCCATCGAGATCTCCAGGCCTGGCGAGACCACAAGCCCCTGCAGGCTGGCGCCGGAGAGGTTGGCGTCCGTAAAGTCCGCCCGCATGATCCACGCGAGGTTGAGCGTGGCGCCGGAGAGATTAGCGCCGCGCAGATTGGCCTGCACCAGCTTCGCGCCGTAGAGGCTGCTGCCGCTGAGATCGGCGCCCTTGAAATCGAGGCCGCTGAGATCGAGCTGCTCGAGGGATCTGTGCGAGAGGTCGGGGGCGCTGCCGGCGGGCGCATGGGAAAGGATCGCGCGCACCTCATCGGCACTGAGGTCGGCGGCGAGGGCAGATCCGGCCAAGGCCAGCAGGCCGAAGACCGCCAGTGCGAGAAGCCTCGCCATCGTCGTCCTCCCCGCGCGTGCCGCGCGCCGGATCGAGTTGTTGCGCCGGACGAAGATCGACTATAGCACGGCCGCGACCGTGGCCGGATCAGGCAGCGCGGATGCCGGCGAGGAAGCTGTTGACCTCGACGCGCAGCTTCTCCGATTGCAGGCTGAGGTCGCCGGCCGCCGCCAGCACCTGCGAGGCGGCGGCGCCGGTCTCGCTGGCGGCCTGGCTCACGCCGCCGATATTGCCGCTGATCTCCTGGGTGCCGCGGGCGGCTTGCTGCACGTTGCCGGAGATCTCCTGGGTCGCCGCGCTCTGCTCCTGCACCGCCGACGCGATCGCGCTCGAGATCTCGTTGATCTGGCCGATCGTCCCGGTGATCGACTGGATCGCCGATACCGTTTCTCCCGTGGAGCTCTGGATCTCCGCGATCTGCGTGCCGATCTCCTCGGTGGCCTTGGAAGTCTGGTTGGCGAGGGTCTTCACCTCCGAGGCCACGACCGCGAAGCCCTTGCCGGCCTCGCCGGCGCGCGCCGCCTCGATGGTAGCGTTGAGCGCCAGCAGGTTGGTCTGGGAGGCAATGTCCTGGATGAGCTTCACCACATCGCCGATCCGCTGCGCAACCTTGGCGAGCCCGTCGACCGTCGTGCTGGTCTGCTGCGCTTGCGTGACGGCATTGCGAGTGACGGTGGAGGACTGCTCCACCTGGCGGCCGATCTCCGCGATCGAGGCGGAGAGTTCCTCCGTCGCGGTGGCGACGGTCTGGACGCTGGCGGAGGCTTCCTCGCTGCCCGATGCCACCGCGGCGCTTTGCCGGCTGGTCTCCTCCGCGGTCGCCTGCATGGCCTCGGCGGTGGAGCGCATCTCGGTAGCCGCGGCCGCGAGGATCTTCAGGGTCTGCTGCATGGCGCTGTCGAAGCCGCCGATGAGCGCTTCGATCTTGGCGTGCCGCTCCTCCTTCTTCTTCTGCTCGGCCTGCTGCAGCGCCTCGAGGCGTCGCGTCTCGATCATGTTGTCCTTGAACACCTGCAGCGAGCGCGCCAGCACGCCGACCTCGTCGCGGCGCTCCGCCCCGGCGACCGCGGTCTCCAGATTGCCTCGCGAGAGTGACTCCATGGCACCGGCCATCCCCGTGAGCGGGCGCACGACCATGGAGACGACGACCCAGCCGAGCAGGGCAAGCGTCGCCGCGACACCGACGCCGGAGGCGGCGAGGAGGTGCATCGTGACCTCGGATGCCGTCGCGTTCGATTCGACCCGGTTGTCTGCGATGTCCTTTTCGTTCTGCTCCAGCCGGCGCCGCGCCAGCTCAAGCACCGCGTTGCGCGCCGTCGCGCCCTCGGTCGCCGAAAGTCGGCGGGCGTTTTCGTCATCGTTCTTCAGACCGAGCTCGATCACTCGCTGGGCCACCTGATCGTAGCTCAGCAGGCCCGCCTTAAGCTTCTCGTTGCTGGAGCGCCGGTCCGGCGTATCGGCGAGCGCGATCAGTGTGTCCGCCGCCTTCGCCGCGGCGGCCATCGCGGCGCGGTACTTGTCCTGCATCGGCTTCATTGCGGCGACATCATCTTCCAGGATCACTTTCTTCTCCTGGATCGTCGCCTCGTTGAGACTACTCATGATCTCGTACGCGGCCGCGAGACGCGCGACATGAACGTCGATGATGTCGTTGGTGACCTCGTTCAGCGTGCCGAGCCCGTCGCGCGCCATCCAGACCGTGCCGCCGATGACGCACACGAGGACGGATACGGGGATGAGAAGTTTGTAGACGAGCTTCAGATTTGAATAGAAGCGGATCACGAGGCGCTCCGATGGTTGGCGACGGCAGCGGCGCACGCACCGATGGATGCGCGGACCGAGACCGCGATGATGACGTCTCAACCTTAAGCTCGCCTTAACCCAGAGTTGCATGCATGAGTATGAGATCGCCTCAATAGGGCAATTCGCCGACTCCGATGCCGAGCCGGTGACCGTCGCCACAGCGCGCTGGCACGGCAATTGCTACCGTTTTCGCAAGAGCTGCCCATTGCCGACTTCCACTCGGCATCCAAGATCAGCACAGGCAGAGGGAAGGACCGCCGGGCGTTGTCGCAGCTTGAAGAGGTTTGCGCGTCCATGATGACTTTGATTCTCGTCGTTTGCCTTTCCGCGACTCCCGATGTCTGCAAGGAAGAGCGCCCGCCGGTGGAAGCCATGAGCCCGATGGGCTGCATGATCCGGGGGCAGGTGATCGCCGCCGAATGGGTCGAGGAGCACCCGAAGTGGCAGCTTTCCGGATTCCGCTGCCAATCCGGCGAGCGCGAGAAGGACATCTGATCCGCGGCTGAGGCGCCCCGGCGGCGCGCCTCACCACCGCCGGTGGCGAGCGCACCGAGCCCGCGTCTCTGGCGAAGCTTCCGCCGCACCGGCATGACCTGTCGCGGCAGCCACAAGTGTCCGATATCATTGCGGTAGCTCGTGCTTTGGCAGCGGGGACCGCATGACAGATTTTGCCACCTATCCGAGCCTGCGCGACCGGTCCGTCCTGATCACCGGCGGCGCCTCCGGCATCGGCGCCGGCATGGTCGAGCATTTCGCCGATCAGGGCGCGCGGGTCGGCTTCATCGATATCGATAGAGAGGCAGCCGAGCGGCTATTGGGCTCTCTGGGCGCGCGCGCCCGGCACTGCCACTTCGCGGCCGCCGACCTCCGCGACATCGCGGCGCTGCGCGATGCCGTCGGCGAGCTTCGTTCGCGACTCGGCGGCCCGATCGTGGCGCTCGTCAACAACGCCGCCCGCGACGACCGACACGGCATCGACGCGGTGACGCCGGAATACTGGGACGAGCGCATGGCGACCAACCTGCGCCACCAGTTCTTCGCCGCCCAGGCGGTGAAGGACGAGATGATCGGCGGCGGCGGCGGCGCCATCATCAACATGAGCTCGATCAGTTTCCTGCTCGGGCAGGGCGGCATGCCCGCCTATCTGACGGCGAAATCCGCCGTCATCGGGCTGACGCGCGCGCTTGCCCGCGACCTCGGCAAGCACATGATCCGCGTCAACGCGGTGCTGCCGGGCTGGATCATGACCGACCGCCAGGTGTCGCTGTGGCTGACGCCGGAGGCGGAAGCGGAGATGCTGCGCGGCCAATGCATTCCGGCGAAGCTCTACTCGCCCGATGTGGCGCGCATGGTGCTGTGGCTCGCCGCCGATGACAGCCGGATGGTGACGGCGCAGAACTTTGTCGTTGACGGCGGCTGGACCTGAGAGAGGGAGGAGGGCCGGTGAGCGAGACGATCGAACGCGTGCCCTACGGCACTCTTTCCGACGGCACCACTGTCGACCGCTTCATGCTGCGCAATGCTCGCGGCACTGCCGCCGAGATCATCACCTATGGGGGCATCCTGACAGCCCTTCATGTGGCGGATCGCGACAGCCGGCGCGCCAATGTCGTGCTCGGCTTCGCGAGCCTCGCCGACTATGTGGAGGACACCGCCAGCTTCGGCGCGCTCACCGGCCGCTATGCCGGCCGGATCGCCGGCGCCCGCTTCTCGCTCGACGGCGTCGAGTACCGGCTTGCCTGCAACAGCCCGCCCAACGCGATCCATGGCGGCGTCCGGCGATTCGGCAAGCTCGTCTGGCAGGCCGCGGTCGAGGCGTCGACGCTGGTGCTGCGTCATGTCAGCGCCGACGGCGAGGAGGGTTATCCTGGCCGGCTCGATGTGGAGGTCCGCTATACGCTCGCCGGCGACGATGCCCTCCGCATCGATTACACCGCGTCGACCGATCGGCCGACGGTGCTCAACCTCACCAACCATGCCTATTTCAATCTGGCCGGCGAGGGTTCCGGCGACGTCTACGGCCATGAGGTGATGGTCGCCTCCGACGCCTTCCTGCCGGTCGACGTCAACTCCATCCCGACCGGCGAGATCCGGCCGGTGGCGGGGACGCCCTTCGACTTCCGCGCGCCGAAGCTGATCGGCGCCGACATCCGCCGCAGCGATGAGCAGATCATGCGCGTCCGCGGCTTCGATCAGACCTATGTGCTGCCGCAGGATCCCGGTGGCGTGCCGCGCCTGGCCGCGCGGGTGCGCGAGCCACGGAGCGGGCGGGTGATGGAGGTCGCGACATCGGAGCCGGCGATCCAGTTCTACACTGGCAATTCCCTCACCGGCCGCCATCTCGGCGCCAGCGGCCGGGCCTACCGGCAGGGCGACGGCTTCTGCCTGGAGACGCAGCACTTCCCGGATTCGCCGAACCATCCGAACTTCCCCAGCACCGTGCTGCGGCCGGGCCAGGTCTTCCGCTCGCGCACGGAGTACCGCTTCCTGGTCGAGCGTTAGTTCAGGGAGAGGCCGAGGGTCACGCCATAAGGCGGCAGCGTCAGCGTCTTGCCGTTCGGCGCCGTGACGAAGGGCAGGTCCTCGGCGACGCGAAACTGCGGCAGTTTCGGCAGCGCGATCTCCGCTGCGGCGGGCGAGAGATTGAAGACCGCCACCACCGCGTCCGACCCATGGCCGTGCCGGAATGCCAGCAGCGGCTCGCCCGTCTCCAGCAGGCTCACGTCGCTCGTCACCGAGGCGCGGTTGCGCTTGCGCCAGGCGAGCATGCTGCGATAGGCGGCGAGCGTCGAGTTCGGATCGTTCTCCTGCCGATCGGCGGTGAGCGGCGCGTGGCTCGGCGCGACCGGCAGCCAGGTCTCCGCCGCCTCGGAGAATCCGAGATGACGCGCGCCGGAGAGCCAGGGCATCGGCGTGCGCGCGCCGTCGCGGCCGGTGAAGATCGGATAGAAGCGCAGTCCGAAGGGATCGCGCAGCCGCTCGGCGGGAATCTCCGCGTTCGGCAGCCCGAGCTCCTCGCCCTGGTAAAGGCAGGCGCTGCCGGGCAGGCACAGCAGCAGCGCCATCTGCAGCACCTCGAAAGCCGCCGGCTCCACGCCGGATGGGTTCCAGCGCGAGGCGGCCCGCGCCACGTCGTGATTGCTGAAGGACCAGCAGGGCCAGCCGCTCCGGCGGTGCTCGATCGCCTCGGCGAGCACCTGCCGCAGCGCTCCCGCGTTGAACTGCGATTTCGAGACCCCCAGCGTATAAGCCATATGGAGCCGCGCTTGGCCCGTCACGGCGGCGATCCGCCGCGCCGCGCCGGGCTCGCTGGAGAGCTCGCCGATCGTGGTCGCTTCCGGATGGCGGTCCATGAAGCCCCTGATCGCGGCGATCAGCTGCAGCGTGTCGGCATGCGACATGTCGTAGCGATGGTGCTGCATGCGGAACGGGTTCACCGGCGGATCGGCGAGGGGATTGCTCGGATTATCGCGCAGGCGGGGATCGTGCAGCATGAAATCGACGGCGTCGAAGCGGAAGCCGTCGACGCCGCGGCCGAGCCAGTACTCCGCGGTGGCGAAGTGCTCGCTGAGCACCGCCTCGTGGCGGAGATTGAGCTTCGGCTGGCTCTCGAGGAAATGGTGCAGGTAGTACTGCCGGCGCTCCGGCACCCAGCGCCAGGCGCTGCCGCCGAAGACGGAGAGCCAGTTGTTGGGCGGCGAGCCGTCGAGCCGCGCATCGGCCCAGATGTACCAGTCGGATTTCGGATTGCTGCGCGAGCTCCGGCTCTCCCGGAACCAAGCGTGGTCCGACGAGGTGTGGCTCCAGACCTGATCGACGATCACCCGCAGGCCGAGCTCATGGGCGCGCCCGAGCACGCGGTCGAAATCGCATTCGGACCCGAACAGCGGATCGATGGCGCGATGGTCGGCCACGTCGTAGCCGAAGTCCCGCTGCGGCGAGCGGTAGAAGGGCGAGATCCAGATCGCGTCGACCCCGAGCCCGGCAATGTAGTCCAGCCGGCTCAGCAACCCAGGGAGATCGCCGACCCCGTCGCCGTTGGTGTCAAGAAAGCTCGGGAGATAGACCTGATAGATCGTGGCTCCTCGCCACCATTCATGCCCCTGCATTACCCACTTGTGCTCCGACAGCCCCTAACAACGCGCTAACTCGCCGTCGGTTACAGGTCCAGGCATCGGCGCGGCCGTGTCAATTTTGGTGCGCGCGAGGCGCCATTGGCCGTAGATCGCGCTGCGGTGGAGCGGGTGCGGGGCGGATTGCGGCCCAGAAAAGAATGACCCCCGGGCTAGGGGGACACGCCCGGGGGTCGAAGCCGGACCGCAGGGGAACGGTCCGCCGCGCTAGGGTGGGATGCGCGGTTCGCTACGTCTTCACGCGACCTCAACGTCAAAGTGGGGGAAAGGTTCCCCGATATTCACGGCGCCATGAAATGGTGCAGCAGGATGAAAATCGTGGCCGCGATCACCAGCGAAAAACCCAGCACGTAATGGCCGATCCTGGGCGCGGCCGAGCCGACGGGCTTTCGGCCGCTGGCCGTCAGCGGATGCCGCCGGATGTCATTGATCATTGGGACCTCTTTCTCTCTTCCCAGGGTGCCGCCAGTGCTGAACACGGAGGCAGGAACTCGGTTCCAGCCGGCAAACCGGCCAGCCTGAGTGGCCGAACACCATGGGCAGCGCCAGTATCAGGTGCCGTTGGGTATGGCTTTTGTCGGAGGGCGGCGAACGCGCCGATATGCACAAATTGCCCAAAATGCGCGCGTCTTAGACGATCCTTAACCACGGCGCGTCATAAATGTCGGTTCTCCACGCAGGGGATTCGTCCGCATCATGCCGGTCGCACCGTCCGAGAAGCTCGACTTTGCCTCGCTGCAATCCCGCGCCAAGGAACTGCTGGCTCTCGCGCCCGACACCTCGGATGCCGCCCGTGCCGCGCTCGCTGCCGGCCTCTATGAGCTCGCCCGCGCCAGCGCCAATCTCTCCACCGACGACCGGTCGATGGCGGTGGACGTGGTGATGGAAATCATCAAGCGCGCCGCGCCCGGCGTCCGCCAGCAGCTCTCCGAGCGCCTGGCGCGCGATCCGCAGGCGCCGCGCGTCCTGGTGCTGGCGCTCGCCAACGATCACATCGCGATCGCATTTCCCGTCCTCAGCGAGAGCGAGGTGCTGCAGGAAGCCGATCTCCTGGACATCATCCGCGACAAGCCGATCGAGCACCGCCTGGGAACTCTGCAGCGCGAGTTCGTCCCGGCCGCGGTCTCCACTGCGATCGTCGAGACCCGCGATCCGCAGGCGATGCGCTGGCTGGTCGAGAATCCCGGCTCCGAAATTCCGCGCGACGCCATGGAAGTGATCGTCGAGGCGGCCCGCGCCGAGCCCGAGCTGCAGAAGCCGCTGGTGGGGCGCGTCGACCTGCCAGAGGATCTCGCGACCAAGATGACCGAGTTCATCCCGGAGGCCCTGCAGGAGCGTCTCAGCGAGCAGCGGCAGCACCGCGCCAGCATGCCGGCCCCGAGGCCGGCGGCGCACGGCGAGCATGCGGATGGCTGGGCGCTGTCCCTGGCGCTGGAGATGCGCGCCGCCGGCGCGCTCACCGCCGAGTTCCTGGTCAAGATCCTCAGCGACGGCAAGATCGGGCAGTTCGATGAGCTCTTCGCCCGCTACAGCCGGATCTCGCTGGCGGCGGCGCAGCAGATCCTGTCCTCGCCCACCGGCGAGGCACTCGCCGTGGCGCTCAAGGCGCAGGGCGTCGACAAGGGCACCTTCACGACGCTCTTCATGCTGAGCCGGAAGTCGCGCAACCCCGCCAGCATGTCCTCGACGGCATTGCATCGCGCGACCGAGGTTTTCGAGAAGCTCAAGGTGGAGGACGCCAAGAAGCGCCTCGCTGCCTTGCAGGCCGCCTACCCTGAGGATCCCATCCCCTGACGGAAACGCGCTGCGGGCTCAGCGAGCCCGTGCGCGCGATGCCACCAGCCCCTGCTCGCGGGCGTGGATCCACCGCCGTTTCGCCGCATCGGCTTTCTGAAAGGCGGCGATCTCGCCGCCGTGGCGGAGCGTCTGCCCGATCTCGTCGAGGCCTTCCAGCAGCGCCGCCCGGCGCGCCGGCGCGATCGCGAAGGGAATGCTGCGGCCCTGTGGCGTCGCCACGGTGCAATGCTCGAGATCGACCGCCAGGGTCGGATCGTTGCTGGCGGCGAGATAGCTGAGAAGCTCCCGCACCTGCGCCTCGGGCAGGATCACCGGCAGCAGCCCGTTCTTGAATGCGTTCTCGAAGAAGATGTCGCCGAAGCTCGGCGCGATGACGCAGCGGATGCCGAAACGCTGCAGCGCCCAGACCGCGGCTTCCCGCGAGCTGCCGCAGCCGAAATTGGCGCCGGCGACCAGGATGCGGCTCTGCCGGAAGGGTGGGCGGTTGAGAACGAAGTCCGGATTATCCTTGCCGTCGGCGCCATAGCGGGAGCGCGCGAAGAGGCCGGCGCCGAGATCGGAGCCGAGCGAGCGCAGGTAGCTCGCGGGGATGATGGCGTCGGTGTCGATGTTCTCCTGCGGGAAGCTGGCGGCGATGCCGGTGACGGCGGTGAATTTTTCCATCGGATTTGGCTCAGCTCGCGAGCTTGCGCACGTCGGCGATGGCGCCGCGGACCGCCGCGGCGGCAGCGCTGGCGGGGCTCGCGAGATGAGTGCGGCTGCCCGGCCCCTGGCGGCCCTCGAAGTTGCGGTTCGAGGTGGCGATGCAGCGCTTGCCCGGCGGCACCTGGTCGTCGTTGACGGCGACGCACATGGAGCAGCCGGCCTCGCGCCATTCGAACCCGGCCTCCGTGAAGACGCGGTCGAGGCCGGCGGCTTCCGCCGCCTGCCTCACCGAAGCGGAGCCGGGGACCACCAGGGCGCGCACGCCCGGCGCCACCTTGCGCCCGCGCGCGACCTTGGCCGCGGCCTCGAGATCGGAGAGCCGGCTGTTGGTGCAGGAGCCGATGAAGACGACGTCGACGGGAATCCCCTCCAGCGGCTGCCCCGGCGTGAGGCCGAGATAGTCGAGGGAGCGCGCCATGGCGGCGCGGCGGCTGGCGTCGGGCGCCGCGGCGGGATCGGGGACGCGCCCGTCGACCCCCGTCACGTCCTCCGGCGTCGTGCCCCAGGTGATCTGCGGCGCGATGTCGGCGCAGTCGATGGCGATCTCGCGGTCGAAGCTCGCCTCGGGATCGCTCGGCAGGCCGCGCCAGTAGGCGAGCGCCGCCTCCCAGTCGCGGCCCTTGGGCGCGAAGGGGCGGCCGGCGAGATACTCGTAGGTGGCGTCATCGGGCGGGACGAAGCCGGCGCGGGCGCCGAGCTCGATCGACATGTTGCAGATGGTCTGCCGCCCCTCGATCGGCATCGCGCGGATGGCGGATCCCGCATATTCCACCGCGTGGCCGCGCCCGGCGGAGATGCCGGCCTTGCCGATGAGATAGAGGATCAGGTCCTTGGCGTAGACCTGGGGCGCGAGCTTGCCGTCGAAGGTGACCCGCATGCGCTTGGGCTTGCGCTGGACGATCGACTGCGTCGCCAGCACATGCTCCACCTCGCTGGTGCCGATGCCCCAGGCATAGGCGCCGACGCCGCCGGAGGTCGCGGTGTGGCTGTCGCCGCAGACCAGCGTGGCGCCCGGCAGCGCGATGCCGAGCTCCGGCGAGACGATGTGGACGATGCCCTGCCAGGGATGATCGACATCGATGAGCTCGATGTTGTGGGCGGCGCAGTTCGCGCGCATCAGGTGGACGAACTCGCGCCCGCCCTCGAAGGTGTCGCCGGTGCGTCCGGGCGCGGTCGAGAGCACGTGATCGATGACGGCATAGGTAAGCTCGGGATTGCGCGTCTTGCGGCCGTCGCGCGCCATGTTCTTGAACGCCTGGGCGCAGGTGGTCTCCTGGATCACGTGGCGGTCCACGTGGAGGAGGAAGGCGTCATCGCCGAGATCGGCGATCACGTGCTGGTTCCAGACCTTGTCGAAGAAGCTCTCTGGCATTGGCGGTGGCGGTGCTCCCCGGGATTGGCGACGCTACGCGTCCGGCATTCCGGCCGCCTAGTAGGAAAGTGCGGGGGATCGGCGGCCGAATGCCCATGGTAAACATGGCTGATCGGAGGCGGGAGGCAAACTATGAAAGTCGAGGGGCCATGAAAGTCGAAGGGAAGGTGGTCGTCGTCACCGGCGCCGCGAGCGGGATCGGCCGGGCGCTGGCGGAGCGCTTTCATCGCGAAGGCGCCCAGACGGTGGTGGTTGCCGATCTCGACAGCGCCGGCGCCGAGGCGGTGGCGCGCACGATCGCCGGCGCCGGCGTCGCCTGCGACGTCGCCCGCGAGGCGGACATCGTGCGGCTCGTCGAGGAGACCGAGCGGCGCTTCGGCCCGATCGGCCTCTTCTGCTCCAATGCGGGGATTGCCACTTTCGAGGCGCCCGGCGGCTCCGTCGCCAGCACCGCCAACGAGCAGTGGGAGCGGAGCTGGGCGGTCAACGTCATGGCCCATGTCTTCGCCGCGCGCGCCCTGGTGCCGCGGATGATCGCGCGCGGCGGCGGCTATTTCCTGCACACGGTCTCGGCGGCGGGGCTCCTGTCGCAGATCGGCGGCGCCGTCTATGCGACGACGAAGCACGCGGCGGTGGGTTTCGCCGAGATCCTCGCCATCACCCACCGCGACGATGGCATCCGCGTCTCCCTCCTCTGCCCGCAGGGCGTCGACACCGCCATGCTGCGGGCGATCCCCGGCTCCTCGGCGGAAGTCGACGGCGTGCTGACGCCGGAGCAGGTGGCGGCCGCCGCCGTCGCCGGTCTCGAGCGCGAGAGCTTCCTCATCCTGCCGCACCCGCAGGTGCAGACCTACATGCAGAACAAGCTGCAGAGCTACGACCGCTGGCTCGGCGGCATGGCGAAGCTCCGGCGGAAGCTGGCGGGCGACGGCTGAGCGGTCATTCCGCCGCCGTCCGCCGGATCGTCAGCCAGGCGGTGGCGGCGCCCAGCAGCTGCGCGATGCCGCCGGTAAACATCGCCGCGCGGAAACCGATCGCGCCGTCGTGCCAGATCGCGAAGAGCGTGCCGAGCAGGGCGACACCGAGCGTGGCGCCGGTCATCCGCGCGACATTGACCAGCGCCGCCGCGGTTCCTGAGCGCGCGGCGGGAACCGCGCCGACCGCGACCGAGAGCAGCGGGCCGGTGCAGAGCCCCATGCCGAGGCCGGCGAAGGTAAGGCCGATCTCGGCGAGGAGAACCGGCGTTCCCGCCTCGCTCGCCGCCAGCAGCAGCAGGCCGCAGCCGGACAGCGCGATGCCGCCGGCGGAGAGGGCGCAGTTGCCGAAGCGCTGCGCCAGGTGGCCGGAGCGCGGCGAGATCAGGAAGAAGACCAGCGCCGCCGGGATCAGCGCCAGCCCGGCCTCGGCCGCACTCATCAGGCCGCTCCGCTGCCAGCTCATCGGCAGCAGGAAGATGAGGCCGTAGATGCCGAAGGTCATGCTGCCGGTGGTGAGGGTGGCGCCGGTGAAGGCGGCGTTGCGGAAGAGGTCGAGCGACACCAGCGCGCCCGCGCCGGCGCGGTGCTCGGCGACGAGGAACAGGATGAGGGCGACCGCCGCGACGCCCAGCGCATAGGCCCAGGCCACGCCGCCGTCGCGACCGGCGATCGCCGCGAAGGCGATGCCGCCCAGCGTCGCCGCGCCCAGCAGCTGGCCGCGCAGATCGAAGTGGCGGCCATGGGGATCGGCGGATTCCGGCACCGTCATCGCGGCAAGCGCGCAGGCGGCGGCGCCCAGCGGCACGATCAGGAAGAAGACGCTGTTCCAGCCGAAATGCTCGATGAGGATGCCGCCGAGCGACGGTCCGACCACGAAGGCGAGACCGTTGCAGCTCGCCCAGATGCCGAGCACGCGGCCGCGGGCGGCGGGCTCCGGCCAGACCACGCGGATGATGGCGAGGGAGGCCGGCAGCAGCAGCGCGGCGCCGACGCCGGTGAGCGCGCGGCCGGCGATCAGAGTGCCGATGCCGGGCGCGAAGGCGCAGAGCAGCGAGGCTCCGGTCATCACCGCCGCGCCCAGCATGAAGCCCAGCCGCCGCCCGTAGAGGTCGGCGACGAGGCCGCCGCTCAGCAGCAGCACCGCATAGACGAAGTTGTAGGAGTCGACGACCCATTGCAGCGCCGTGACCGAGGCGTGAAAGGCGCTTCCGATCGGCTGCACGGCGAGGTTGATCACGGAGGTGTCAACCTGCGCGATCATGATGCCGAGGCACATCGCCAGCAGCACCGCGCCGCGGCTGAAACTCGGCGTCGCGGGTGCGTACAGGGCAACAGGGAGGAATCCGTCCCGTGGCATGGCTGCTCTCTCGCTGTGGGAAATGGCGTCTGCGTGAAAGCTAGGGAGCGGCTGCTGACAGCGTTCTGTCAGCAGCCTATGCTTTGCCCACCCGATTTGCGGGAGGCTGCTATGCGCAAGGCGGACCGGCTCTTCGAGCTCATCCAGATCCTGCGGACGGCGAAGGCGCCGGTCACCGCGGCGGCGCTGGCGGCCGAGCTCGAGGTCAACCTGCGCACCGTCTACCGCGACATCGCCGCGCTGCAGGCGCGCCGGGTGCCGATCGAGGGCGCGCCGGGCCTCGGCTACGTGCTGCGGCGCGGCTTCGACCTGCCGCCGCTGATGTTCACCGCCGACGAGATCGAGGCGATCGCCGTCGGCATGCGGCTCCTGCACCGAACCGGCGATGCCGGGCTGATGGGCGCGGCGGAGAGCGTGCTCTCGAAGATCACCGTGGCGCTGCCGGAGGCGCTGCGCGCCTATCTCGCCGCGCCGCCGGTCTATGTCTCCCGCCGCGGCGCGCCGGAGCCGCCGGTCGCCGATCTCTCGGCGATCCGGACGGCGATCCGCGACGAGCACAAGCTCCGGATCGCCTATGCGGACGAGCAGGGACGCGAGACGCGCCGCACCGTCTGGCCCTTCGCCGTCGCCTATTACGTCGAGGCGACGCTGGTGAGCGCCTGGTGCGAGCTGCGCGACGATTTCCGGCATTTCCGCACCGACCGGATCCTCTCGGTCGACGTTACCGACGAGCCGATGCCGGTCTGCGGCCGGACGCTGATGACGCAATGGCTGGAGAAGTTCGGCGGCAAGGAAGGGACAAGCGCCCGGTCGGCGTGACCGGCCCTCTATTGCCGCGCCGCCTCACCGCGCGGCCGCGCGGAACGCGCCGCCTCGGCGAACTGCGATGGCGTGATCGCGTACCATCGTTTGAAGTGCTTGTTGAGCGCGCTCTGATCGCAAAACCCCGCGGCGAGCGCGCTCTGCGCCAGCGGGTAGCCGCGCCGGAGATAGCGGCAGGCGACGGCGAGCCGGACCTTGATCAGATAGGCATGCGGCGTGAGGCCGACGGCGCGCTTGAAGAGGCCGAGAAGCTGAAAGCTGGTGAGCCCCGCTATGGCCGCGAGCTCGTCGAGGCGCAGGCTGTCCGAATGTCGCGCCCGCATGACCTCGATGATCTTGTCCG
>DATKPX010000314.1:0-9121 GCA_035523855.1 Allostellaceae bacterium | reverse complement strand
CCAGCTTCGCCTCGCTCGGCAACGGCATC
Source organism: Allostellaceae bacterium (assembly GCA_035523855.1). GTDB lineage: Bacteria > Pseudomonadota > Alphaproteobacteria > ATCC43930 > CGMCC-115725 > DASZHJ01. The sequence goes on along the minus strand of DATKPX010000314.1, from coordinate 9,092 downwards.
GCGGCCGCGCTGATGGGCGCCTGCGGCCGGCTGCTCTCCACTCAGGCGGTATTCCTGGTGACGGCGGTGCTGTCGGTGCCGGCGCTGCTGGCGCTCACCCGTATCCGGCCGGAAGAGATCGATCCCGTGCGGGCGCGCGGCGGCGCCCGGCGCGCGGCCACCGGCGGCGCGATGGCGCTCCTCCGCAACGTTCCGCTGGTGATCTTCGCCGGCTGCATTCTGCTGTTCCACTTTGCCAACGCGGCCATGCTGCCGCTGATGGCGGGCATCGTCACCATGCGCTCCACCGATTGGGCGACGGTGCTGATCGCCGCCTGCATCGTGGTGCCGCAGGCGGTGGTGGCGGCGTCCTCGGCCTGGGTCGGCCGCAAGGCCGAGCGCTGGGGCCGCCGGCCGCTGCTGCTGGCGGGCTTTGCCGCGCTCGCCGTGCGCGGTGCCCTCTTCGCGATCGTCACCAGCCCCTATCTGCTGGTGGTGGTGCAGCTGCTCGACGGCGTTTCCGCCGCCGTCCTCGGCGTCATGCTGCCGCTGGTGGTCGCCGATACCAGCCGCGGCAGCGGGCGCTTCAACCTGGCGCTCGGCGTCGTCGGCAGCACCGCCGGCATCGGGGCGGCGGTCAGCACGACTTTCGCCGGCTATATCAGCGACCACTTCGGCAGCCACACCGCCTTCGTCAGCCTGGCGGTGGTCGCCCTTGCCGGGCTGGCGTCCGTCTTCTGGCTGATGCCGGAAACCCGGCCGCGGCCCCGCTGACCCGCGGCTAGACCTTGACCAGGCGAAGATGCGGCGATTCCTCGCGCATCAGGTCGCGATAGACGTCGAGGTATTCATTCGCCATCCGGCGCGCGGTGAAGCGCTCCTCGAAGCGCTCGCGCACCCGCGTGCGCGATAGTTGCGGCAGATGGCCGACGGCGGCGACGGCGGCGTCCTCGTCATCGACGACGAAGCCGGTGATGCCGGGCTCGACGACTTCGGGTACCGAGCCCGCGCCGAAGGCGATGACCGGTGTGCCGCAAGCCATGGATTCGATCATCACCAGGCCGAAGGGTTCCGGCCAGTCGATCGGCAGCAGCAGCCCCACCGCGCCGCTCAGGAATTCCGATTTCTCGCGGTCGCTGATCTCGCCGATGTACTCGATGCCGGGAAGGCTCATCAGCGGGCGGATCTCGTTCTCGTAGTAGTCGCGATCCATCGGATCGACCTTGGCCGCGATCTTGAGCGGGATGCCGCAGCGGCTGGCGATCCGGATCGCCCGGTCCACCTTCTTCTCCGGCGCGATGCGGCCGAGAAAAGCGAGATAGCTGGGATTGCCCGGTTTCGGCATGAGCAGATCCTCGGGCAGGCCGTGATAGATCGTCTTCACCCAGCCGGCCTGCGGCACCGGCTTGCGCTGCGCATTGGAGATCGAGATCACCGGCGCCGAGGAGAAGGTGCTGAAGAGCGGCTGGTGCTCCTTGAGGTCGAGGCGGCCGTGCAGCGTGGTGACGAAGGGCGTCGCCTGCCGGGAGAACAGCGAGAAGGGATAGTAGTCGAGATGGAAATGCAGGATGTCGAACTCGGCGGCCTGCTGGCGGACGCGCTCCAGCATCGTCATGTGGAGCGCGTTGGCGTCGCGGATGGTGCCGTCGAGGCGGAGCGCCGTCGGCCACACCGACTGCAGCTTGGCCGAGGTGACGGAATCGCCGCTGGCGAACAGGGTCACGTCATGCCCGAGCGCGATCAGCTCCTCGGTCAGCCAGGAGACGACCCGCTCGGTTCCGCCGTAGAGCTTGGGCGGGATCGCCTCGGTCAGGGGGGCCACTTGAGCAATACGCATTCGGGAAGTCTCCTTTGATGCCTTCGTTTTGGCGCGTTTCAGCGCTGCGCTCGGACGCCAGCGACTTTGCTGGCTGATAACGCGCGAGGCCCGGGCAAACTTCTCCGCGAACCGATTTTGACACACCCGGCATGCACCGTTCCGTCGCTATCTGGATTTCAATGTTTTGCGAAAAGCGCACGGGCCGAGAGCGCGGCGGGAGCTGACCGGCAAGTCAGCCGTCGGCATGTGCGGTGGAGCGCATTGCCGTTCGATGCGGCGAGATGTCGCGCGGAAGGCGGACGCGACCGGATCGTTATCAGTCGTGGCCGCGTCGACATCGCGACGGGACGCGGCGTTTGGAATCAACCGGGGGCTACGAGAGCCGATGCAATATCTCGCCCATTACGCTAAGCGGCCGGTGGCCTTTCTTGCGCGCTACGTCCGCCTGCGCTGGGTTGCGCACACGATCATCCTCGCTTCGGTGCTGGGCGCGGTCGGCTGCTCCGTCAGCACCCAGTACGGCCTCAAATTCCTGGTCGACACGCTGTCGAAAGGACCCGGCGCCGGCGGGCCCTGGCTCGCCTTCGGCCTGCTGATCGCACTCATCGCGTCCGACAATCTACTCTGGCGCCTCGCGAGCTGGACCGCGAGCTACACGTTCGTCGGTGTCACCGGCGACCTGCGCGGCGAGATGTTCCGCTATCTGACGGCGCACGCGCCGAGCTATTTCGCCGACCGGCTGCCGGGCACGCTGGCGAGCCGGATCACCGCAACCTCGAACGCGATCTTCACCATCGAGAACATGTTCATGTGGAACGTGCTGCCGCCCTGTGTCGCCACGCTGGGTGCGATGGTGTTCCTCGGCACGGTGAGCCTGCCGATGACCGCTGCGGTCGCCGCGGTGGCCGCCATCCTGGTGGTGGCGCTCTTCAAGCTCGCCGCCGCCGGCGCGCCGCTGCATCGCGGCTTCGCCGACAAGGCGGCGGCGGTGGACGGCGAGATGGTCGATGTCATCACCAACCTGCCGCTGGTGCGCGCCTTCGGCGGCATCTATCGCGAGCATTCCCGCTTCGACGAGACTGTGGGCCGCGAGATGACGGCGCGGCGGCGCAGCCTCATCTATCTCGAGAAGGTCCGGCTGTTCCACGCCGGCGTCACCATCACGCTGACGATCGGCCTCCTGGGCTGGGCGCTCTGGCTCTGGCAGCACGGCCGGGCCACCACCGGCGACGTGGTGTTGGTCTCGACCCTGGGCTTCGGCGTGCTCTCCGCCACTCGCGATCTGGCGGTGGCGCTGGTGGACGTGACCCAGCACATGGCCCGCCTCGCCGAAGCGGTGGCGACCTTGCTGGTCCCGCATGAGCTCCGCGACCATCCGGAGGCGAGCTCCCTGGTGCAGCGCCGCGGGCGCGTGGTGTTCGAGAACATCGCCTTCACCTATCCGGGCGGCCGTCGCGTCTTCGACCGCTTCACGCTCCGCTGCGAGCCCGGCGAGCGCGTCGGGCTGGTCGGCGAGTCCGGTGGCGGCAAGTCGACGCTGCTGGCGCTGCTGCAGCGCTTCCACGATCTCAACGGCGGCCGCATCCTGGTGGACGGGCAGGACATCTGCCGCATCACCCAGGAGAGCCTGCGCGCCGCCATCGCCGTGGTGCCGCAGGACATCTCGCTGCTGCATCGCTCCGTCATGGAGAACATCCGCTACGGCAGGCCGGACGCGTCGGACGCCGAGGTGATGAAGGCGGCGGCCACCGCCCGCTGCCTCGACTTCATCCAGGCGCTGCCGGACGGCTTCGCCACCATCGTCGGCGAGCGCGGCACCAAGCTCTCCGGCGGCCAGCGCCAGCGCATCGCCATCGCGCGGGCGATCCTGCGCGACGCGCCGATCCTGCTGCTGGACGAGGCGACCTCCGCCCTCGACAGCGAATCCGAGGCGGCGATCCGCGAGGCCCTCGATCACCTGATGGAGGGGCGCACCGTGCTGGCGATCGCGCACCGCCTCTCGACGCTGCGCGGCTTCGACCGCATCGTGGTGATGAAGGAAGGCCGCGTGATCGAGGACGGCCAACCTGCGCAGCTGATGGCGCGCGAAGGCCACTATCGCGAGCTCATCCGCCGCGAGGTGAGCCGCCTCGAGGATCAGGCCGCCTAAGGCGCAGGCCGCCGCTACTTCGCCGCCTCGAGCCCGTCGCTCACCTGCACGTTCTCCGGCTTGAGCTTGAGGCCGGCGGCCTTGCCCTCGATCTCCACCAGCGCCGCGAAATCGCAGTCGGTGTAGCCGTTGCCGATCATGCTCTGCACGATCTCGCGGGTGAGCGCGGAGATCGGCATCGGCACGCCCTTGGCGCGCGCCGCCTCCAGGCCGAGATCGAGATCCTTGCGCAGGAGCGGCGGCGTGAAGGTGGCGGCGAAATCCAGGTTCACATAAGCCGGCGTCTTGTAGCGCGAGAACACCGAGCCCATCACGCTGTCGTTGATGAAGGCGAGGAAGGCGTGGCGCGGCACGCCGTTCGCCTCGGCGAGGATGGTGATCTCCGCCAGCGACTGCGCCACGATGCCGAGATAGACGTTGTGGCAGATCTTGACGATGCGGGCGCGCTCGCCGTCGCCCACATAGGAAACGCCGCGGCCGAAATGGGCGAGATAGGGCGCCGCCGCGTCATAGGCGGCTTTCGGGCCGGAGACGACGACGCCCAGCTTGCCGGCGCGCACCACCTTGGGATTGCCGCTCACCGGTGCGCAGAGGAATTGCGCGTCGCGCTCGGCAAGCTTGGCGCGCGCCTCGGCCGAGGCGGCCTCGGAGACGGTGGAGCTGTCGACGACGATCCGCGGCGTCTTGTCGGGCCGCGACAGCAGGCCCTTGGGGCCGGAGATCACCTCCAGCAGATCCCTGGATTCCGCGACGATCACGAAGACGAGATCGCAGTCGGCGAGCTCGGCGAGGCCGTCGACGACCGTGGCGCCGAGCTTCGCCAGCGGCTCGGCCTTGGCGCGGGTGCGGTTATAGACCGACAGCTTGACGCCGGCCCTCAGAAGCCGCTCGGCGATTGCGACACCCATGCGCCCGGCGCCGACCCAGCCAATCCGTTGCTCTGCCATATCCGCCTCTTCATGTTCAGGTGATCAATTGCGGGGCATCCTAGCCGCCCGCGTGCAAATTTCGTATCGCCAAATTGCGCCGGCTTGCTCCCGGCGGCCGCGATTGGCCACGCTCGACCGGGGATGCTAAAGAACAGCATGGATCAGCAGAAATACGCCGAGCTTTCCGCCTGGATCACGGCGGCTGGCCTCGCCGGCAAGCCGGAGACGATGATGCTGAGCGGCTTTTGCGACCGCCTGCTCGCGGCGGGCGTGCCGCTCGGCCGCGGGCTCGTGGTCATCGACACCCTGCACCCGGTGCATGAGGGGCGGGCGTTCCGCTGGCGCGCCGGTCCCGAGAAGACCGAGCTCATCGAGTATGGCCGCACCAGCGAGGGCGAGGCGGCGGAGAATTGGCGGCGCAATCCCTTCCACCGGATGCTGCAGTCCGGCGACGCGGTGCTGCGGCTGCCGCTCACCGCCGAGACGGTGGCGGAATATTCGGGCCTGGATCAGCTCCATGCCGACGGCATGACCGAATACGTCGCGGTGGTGAAGCGCTTCGCCGCCGGCGGCATCATCGGCGAGATGGATTGCGTCTATACTGGCTGGGCAACGGCCGAGCCGGGCGGATTCGACGATGCCGCCGTCGCCGCGATCACCGGGCTGGTGCCGTTCCTGGCGCTCGCGATCAAATGCGCCGCGCTCGCGCGCATCGCCGAGACGCTGGTCGGCACCTATCTCGGCCGCGATCCCGCCCGCCGGGTGCTCAGCGGCCGCATCTCCCGCGGCGTCGCCGACCGCATCGCCACCGTGCTGTGGTTCAGCGATCTGCGCGGCTATACCGGGATCAGCGACCAGGCGCCGCCCGAGCAGGTGATCCCCCTGCTCAACGACTATGCCGGCGCCATCATCTCGACCGTGCACGAGGGCGGCGGCGACGTGCTGAAGCTGATCGGCGACGGCGTGCTGGCGATCTTCCCGGCGGCGGAGGAGGAGCGCGAGCGCGCCTGCCGCGCGGCGCTCGCCGCCGCGGTGGCGGCCCGGCGCAACGTCGCCGCGCTCAATCGCCGGCGCAGTGCCGAGAGCCTGCCGGTCACCGACATGTATCTCGGCCTCCATGTGGGCGAGGTCTTCTATGGCAATATCGGCAGCGAGGACCGGCTCGACTTCACGGTGATCGGGCCGGCGGTGAACGAGGTGAGCCGGATCGCCGCCATGTGCCGCTCCGTCGATCAGCCGCTGCTGATCTCCTCCGCCTTCGCCGAGGCGGTGGGCGACGAGCGGAAGCGGCTGGTCTCGGTCGGCCGCTATGCGCTCCGCGGCGTCGGCCGGCCGCAGGAGCTCTTCACGCTGGAGCCCGGCACCGACGGGGCGGGCATCTGACCGTCGAAGCCCGCGCAAGCCTCGTCAAGACCGGCGGACGCTCTTATGGCGTCGCCCTGGTCGCCGGCGCGACGGTGCTCTGGAGCACCGCCGGTGTCTACGTGCGCCTCCTCGATCTCGACCTCTGGACGGTGCAGGCCTGGCGCTCGCTGTTCGCCGCGCTCTCGCTGCTCGTGCTGCTCGCGGCCGACCGGGGTTTCGGCACGCCGCGCGCCTTCCGCTCGATCGGCTGGAAGGGATTGGCGGCGGTGCCGGTCTCCGCCGCCTCGATGCTCTGCTACGTGACGGCGCTGCGGTTGACCACGGTCGCCAACGTCATGGTGGTCTACGCCACGGTGCCCTTCGTCGCCGCCGGCGTCGCCTATCTGTGGCTCGGCGAGCGGATCGAGCGGCGGGTGCTGGTCGCCAGCGCCGTGGCGCTCGCCGGCATCGTGGTGATGGCGGGATCGGCGACCGAGCCCGATGACATCGCCGGCGGCGCCGTCTCGCTGCTGATGACGGTAACCTTCTCGGTGCTGCTGGTGATGGTGCGGCGCTATCCGGGCCTGCCGATGACGCCGATCAACGCGCTCGGCGCCGCGCTCTGCGCCCTGATCTCCTGGACGCTGATGCCGAGCGGCATGCCAGGCGTGAGCGATCTCGTCATTCTCGCGATCTTCGGCGCCACCACCACCGGTCTTGCTTATCTGCTTTATCTGACCGGGGCCCGCCACATTCCCTCGAGCGAGGCCGCGCTCATCGGTCTGCTCGACGTGGTGCTCGGTCCTTTCTGGGTGTGGATCGGCTTCGGCGAAGTGCCGGCCACGCTGGCGCTGATGGGCGGCGGCATCGTGCTCGCCGCCGTACTCTGGTATCTCTCCGAAGGCCTGCGCCGCACGCATGCCTGAGTGCCGGCGCCTTCCGATCGCATTTTCGCAGTTTATGTCGACCGCGATTGCTGTCGATTGACCTGCGTCAAGCGTCTAGTACCGGTTGGCGATAAAGAGCTCCTCGGCGGGGAAGAGCGTGATCACCTTGCAGCCCTTGTCGGTGACCACGACCTCTTCCTCGATGCGGGCGGCGGAAACGCCGTCGCTCGCCGGACAATAGGTCTCGAGCGCGAAGACCATGCCCTCCTTGAGCTCGAGGGGATGGTCGAGGGAGACGAGGCGGCTGATGATCGGCCGCTCGTGCAGCGCCATGCCGAGGCCGTGGCCGAACTGCAGGCCGAAGGCCTCCATCTCGTCGGTGAAGCCGAACTCGGTGGCCTTCGGCCAGAGCTTCGCCACCTTGTCGGTGGTGACGCCGGGCTTGATGGTGTGGATCGCCGCATCGATCCACTCGCGCGCCCGCTTGTAGGCGTCGCGCTGCGAGGTGGTGGCGCGGCCGACGTTGAGCGTCCGGTAATAGCAGGTGCGATAGCCCATATAGGCCTGGATGATGTCGAAGAAGGCCTGGTCGCCGGGGCGCAGCACGCGGTCGGTGAAGTTGTGCGGATGCGGGCTGCAGCGCTCGCCGGAGACCGCGTTGATCGCCTCGACGTCGTCGGAGCCGAGCTCGTAGAGCCGCTTGTTGGCGAGCGCCACGATGTCGCTCTCGCGTACGCCCGGCTTCAGGTGCTCGACGATGGTCTGGTAGGTGCCGTCCACCATGCTGGCGGCCATGTTGAGCAGCATGATCTCGTCGAGGCTCTTGATCTCGCGGGCGTCCAGCATGACCTGCTGGCAGTCCTGCACCTCGATGCCCTGCCGCTGCAGCTCGAACAGCACCGGCGGCTCCACGAGATCGACGCCCAGGGGCATGTCGGCGACGCCGTGCTCCTTCAGGAGCGCCTTGATCTCTTTGACCGCGTTCTCGACCAGGCCGTGATCCGGCGGCACCGTGCCGCGCAGGCCCAGCATGCCGGCGCGGCAGTGATCCTGCGGCAGCCAGGGCGCGTGCAGGCGGTGATGCTTTGCCGCCGAGCCGAAATCCCACACATAGGGCTCGCTGTCGCCGCAGAGCAGCGCGTAGCGGGTCATCTTGTCGCGCGCCCATTCGCCGATCGCGGTGCTGCTGATGTAGCGGATATTGTTGTTGTCGAAGCAGAGCAGCGCGCCGAGGCCGGAGCGGGCGAGGGCGGCGCGGGCGCGCGCCAGGCGGTAGTCGTGCAGCCGACGGAAGTTAACCCTCTCCTCGAAATCGACGGCGCTGTGGCCGGGCGCGGCGAGTGGCCGTTTCCAGTCATAAGTCGGCTTGATCATCTCGGGCTTGATGATCTTGGGCTCGCGATTATTCTTTGGCATGTCGGCTCCCGGAAATCGCCCGCGCTGTGCGAGCTCTGCGGTTTCACTGCGGGTGCGATGATGCGGCGGATGCCGCCACGGGTCAATCGCGGTGGATTTACCCGCCACCGGATTTCTTCCAATCGCCTCATAGGTTTCTCAGGATTGTGTCGGCGCGGCGCTGGCTGTCGCGGCACGCTTGCGATAGGGTGCGGGCCATGACGGGACAGGCCGCGATCGGTGTCTACGGATTGGGCGTGATGGGGCGCAATCTGGCGCTCAATCTCGCCGAGAAGGGCGTGGGCGTGGCGACCTTCGACCCCTGGCCGCAGGCGCGCGCCGCGATGGCGAGCATGGCGACGCGGTGGGGACCGCGCGCGCTCACCGAGAGCGCTTCCGTCTTCGTCTCCGAGCTCGCGGAACCCGCTGTCATTCTCCTGATGGTGAAGGCCGGTGAGCCGGTCGATGCGGCGATCGCCCATCTGCAGCCGATGCTGGGGGCGGGCGCGATCATCGCCGACGGCGGCAATTCGCATTTCCGCGACAGCGAGCGGCGCGCGGCGGCGCTCGCGCGGCATGGCATCGGCTAT
>DATKPX010000313.1:0-2418 GCA_035523855.1 Allostellaceae bacterium | reverse complement strand
CGACCTCCAGGCCTGGTTCCGCTCCTTCATCGCCATCCTGGAGACCCCAACCGTCGCTACCGCGCCCTTCCAGGCGCGCAGCGTCGCCTAGCGGTCGGCCCCATGCAGCAGAGCTTCCGCCTTGCGAGGGCGTTGAGCGCGCGCCATCGCGCGGGGAGCTGACGTGGCCGACGTCCTGGCAACGCGCGAAAGCGCGCCACCCAAGTCCGCGCGCGCGCCCCGCGGCGTCGCCGCGCCGCGCATCTATGCGCTTTCCGCCGCCCGCGCGCTCGGCGAGGAGCGCATCCGCGAGATCGTGCAGCTGCATTTCGACTGGGTCGAGATCGCCCTGCCGCGCGCCGGCGACGACGGCGAGCTGGCGCAGTTCCGCGCCGTCGCGGGAGCGGCTGGACGCGCCGGGCTCAATGTCATCGCGGCGATCGATTTCGCCGCCACCGGCACCGATCCCGATCGCGTCGCCGCCGCCAGCGAAGCGCTGCGCGCGATCCGTCTCTCCGTGCAGGGCGTGCGGGCGATTGCCGCGCAGCACTATCCGCCGGAGGTCTGGAGCGCGATCATTTCCGCCGGACATGAAGTGGTGCCCGGCCTGCTCTGGATCGCCGATTCCCTGGGCGCGTCGCCGGCGGAGAACGAGCGCCTCGCCGCCGCCGGCTTCGACAGCCTCCTCAGCAGCGTCAAATGGTGGAACGGGATCGATGCCTGGGCGGTCGAGCAGTATGAGCACATGCGCGGTCTCGCCCGCTCCATCGGCTTTCCCGAGGCGCCTGGCGGACCGGCGCTGCGCGCCGAGCTGGCGCCGGCGGATGCCGATCCCGCGCGCCTCCGGGCGATCTTCCGGCTGCGCTATGCCATCGCGGCTTTCTTCGGCGCCGGCGTGCTGATGCCCGCGGGCTACGAGACCGGCGATGATGGCGCCGTCGACCTGCGGCCGGCGGTCACCGCGGTCAACCGGCTCAAGGCGATATTCCCCCGCGTCAATCAGGAGGTCGCGCACCGGCAGCTGCCGCTCGGCGAGGTGGTGGGATGGCTGCGGATGGCGGAGCCGGGCGTTCCGCTCTGCTGCTTCGTCGGCAATCCCACCGCGCACGGCGTCGCCGTCAACATCGCCGCCGCGGCCGGCGCGCCCGACCTGCAGGCGCTCCGCGACGTCACGCCGGGTGTCATTCCGCGCCTGATCGACCGCTCGCTCTGGCTCGAGCCCGGCGACTGGCGGCTCTTCCTGCGCGAGCGCCCGCTCGCCGACCGGCCGCCGCCGCGCGCCGAGAAGAAGGGCAAGGGCAAAAGCGCGCGTCCGGTCTTCAAGCCCGCCACCGGCCGGGTCATCATCGAGGCGGTCGCGCCGGAGATCGACGGCGGGCGCTCCGCCGTCAAACGGATCGCCGGCGACCGGCTGGAAGTCTCCGCCGACATCTTCGCCGACGGGCACGAGGTCTGCGGCGCCGCGCTGCTGCTGCGGCCGCTCGACGAGAGCGTGTGGTCGGCGGTGCCGATGGGCTATGATGACAACGATCGCTGGGTGGGCTCCATCCTGCTGCCGGAGAACCGCCGCTACGTCTATTGCATCGAGGCCTGGATCGACGACTACGCCTCCTGGCGCAATGCGCTCGCCAGCAAGCATGGCGCCGGGCAGGATGTGACGCTCGAGCTGGCCGAGGGCCGGCATCTCCTGGCGGGGACCGCGCGGCGCGCCACCGGCGAGGCGCGCGCGGTGCTGAAGGCGGCGCTGGCGGTGGAGAGCCCGACCGCCGCCGTGATCGACGCGCTCTTGGCGGAGGATGTGCAGGCGGCGATGGCGGAGTGGGGGCCGCGCCACGGCGTCACCCGCTACGATCGCGAGCTGCCGCTCATCGTCGACCGGCCGGCGGCGCGCTTCGCCAGCTGGTACGAGATGGTGCCGCGCTCCCAGGGCCGCGATCCCGACCGCAGCGCCAGTTTCCGCGATTGCATCGCGCGGCTCGACGACATCCGCGCCATGGGCTTCGACACCATCTACCTGCCGCCGATCCACCCGATCGGGCACACCAGCCGCAAGGGGCGGAACAATTCGCTCGCCGCCGGTCCCGGCGATCCCGGCAGCTTCTACGCGATCGGCGACGATGCCGGCGGCCATGACGCCGTCCACCCGGAGCTCGGCACGCTCGACGATTTCCGCGCTTTCGTCGTCGCCTGCCGCGAGCGCGGCATGGAGGTGGCGCTCGATTTCGCGGTGCAATGCTCGCTCGACCATCCCTGGGTGAAGCAGCATCCGGAATGGTTCGAGTTCCGGCCCGACGGCTCGGTCAAATATGCCGAGAATCCGCCGAAGAAATACCAGGACATCGTCAACCTGAAGCTCACCGGCGAGGGGCCGCGGGAGCTCTGGGAGGCGCTGCGCGACATCCTGCGCTTCTGGATCGAGGCCGGAGTCACCGTCTTCCG
>DATKPX010000312.1:0-6216 GCA_035523855.1 Allostellaceae bacterium | reverse complement strand
GGGCGGCCGGATCTCGGTGACCGCCCGCTCTACCGCCGAGGGCATCGAGTTCGCGGTGGCCGATACCGGCATCGGGATGACGGCGGAGCACATCGCCGTGGCACTCACTCCCTTCGGCCAGGTCGCCAACGAGCTCACCCGCGATCACGACGGCACCGGCCTCGGTCTTCCCCTGGTGAAGTCGCTGGCGGAGCTGCACGGGGCGGCGCTCAGGATCGAAAGCGTCCTCGGCGCCGGCACCACGGCGCGCGTGGTCTTTCCCGCCCGCCGGACCGTCGCGCCCCGGTAGGCGAAGACCCCCAGCGGCCCGGCTCGACAGCAAGATTGGCGCTGGACCACACTGCCAGGGGCGCGATATGCCTCGGCGGCGCCAGCGGCCGCCCGGCGCAGTCCAGGCCTGCCGGCCGCGCAGAGGCGATCCCCGTGCAAATTCCGGGGGATCGTGCTATATATAATCAAGTTGAGCATATATAGCGCCCGATTAGGCGCGGGACCAAAGGGAAGGCGATGACGGACCGGCTGCAGATTGCGATCGCACAGATCAATCCCACCGTGGGCGATATCGCGGGAAACGCGCGGAAGCTGCGGGAGGTCTATGCCGAGGGGGCGCGCCAGGGCGCCGATCTCGTGGTGGCGACCGAGCTCTGCCTCGCCGGCTATCCGCCCGAGGACCTGATCCTGAAGCCGGCCTTCGTCGAGGCCTGCGAGGCGGCGGCCCAGGATCTGGCGGCGACGACGCGCGGCGGCCCCGGCTTCATCATCGGCTCGCCCTGGCGGGAGAACGACAAGGTCTATAACGCTGCCCTGCTGCTGGAGGGCGGCCGGGTCGCCAGCGTGCGGCTCAAGCATGAGCTGCCAAACTATGGCGTCTTCGACGAGAAGCGCGTCTTTGCCGCCGGACCGGCGCCGGGGCCGATCCCGTTCCGCGGCGTGCGCCTGGGCGTCATGGTCTGCGAGGACATGTGGTTCCCCGACGTCACCGAGACGCTGCAGGAATCCGGCGCCGAGCTGCTGATCGTCATCAACGGCTCGCCCTTCGAGAGCGACAAGCGCGACCAGCGGCTCTCCTTCGCCGTCGCCCGCATCAAGGAGAGCGGGCTGCCGCTCCTCTACGTGAACCAGGTCTGCGGCCAGGACGAGCTGGTCTTCGACGGCGCCTCCTTCGCGCTTGACGCCGGCTGCCATCTCCGCGCCCAGGCGCCGGACTGGCGCGAGTGCGTGGTCATGACGGAATGGCGCCGCCAGCCCGACGGGCGCTGGACCGTCGAGCCCGGCACCATGGTGCCGTCGAGCGACGGGCTCGAGGCGATCTATCACGCGATGGTGCTGGGCCTGCGCGACTACGTGCAGAAGAACCGCTTTCCCGGCGTGGTGCTCGGCCTCTCCGGTGGCATCGATTCCGCGCTGAGCGCGGCGGTCGCCGTCGATGCGCTGGGCGCCGACAAGGTGCATTGCGTGATGATGCCCTCGCCCTATACCTCGCGCGACAGCCTGGAGGATGCGGAGGCGGTGGCGAAGTCCCTCGGCATCGACTACCGCACCATCAGCATCGAGCCGGGCATGCAGGCGATGAACGGCATGCTCAAGGAGGCTTTCGCCGGCCGCGACGCCGACATCACCGAGGAGAACATCCAGTCGCGCCTGCGCGGCATGACCCTCATGGGCCTCTCCAACAAGTTCGGCTGGATGGTGCTCTCCACCGGCAACAAGTCGGAAATGTCGGTGGGCTATGCGACGCTCTACGGCGACATGTGCGGCGGCTATTCGGTGCTGAAGGACGTCTACAAGATGACGGTCTTCGCGCTCTCGCGCTGGCGCAACCAGGCGCGGCCGGAAGGGCTGCTGGGCCCGGCGAGCCGCGTGATGCCCGAGCGCGTCATCACCAAGCCGCCCTCGGCGGAGCTGAAGCCGAACCAGACCGACCAGGATTCGCTGCCGCCCTACGAGGTGCTGGACGCGATCCTCGAATGCCTGGTCGAGCACGAGGCGACGGTGGAGGAGATCGTGGCGCGCGGCCATGACGAGGCGACGGTGCGCCGGGTGTGGACCATGCTCGACCGCGCCGAGTACAAGCGCCGCCAGGCGCCCCCCGGCGTCAAGATCACGCGGCGCGCCTTCGGCCGCGACCGGCGCTACCCCATCACCAACCGCTTCCAGTCGGCGGCGCCCGCCGCGCCGGCCGCCGTCAAGACGCCGGTGCCGTCGTGAGCCGCCGCTTGTCGTGACCAAGGTCCGTTTCGCGCCGAGCCCGACCGGGCGGCTGCATCTCGGCAATGCCCGCACGGCACTGGTCAACTGGCTCTTCGCGCGCAAGACCGGCGGCCGTTTCCTGCTGCGCCTCGACGACACCGATCGCGAGCGCTCGCGCGAGGAATTCGCCGCGGCGATCGAGACGGATCTCCGCTGGCTCGGCCTCGACTGGGACGAGTTCGGGCGCCAGTTCGAGCGCATGCCGCACTACGCCAAGGCGGCGGAGCAGCTCCGCGCCGCGGGCCGGCTCTATCCCTGCTTCGAGACCCAGGAGGAGCTCGACCTCAAGCGCAAGCTGGCGCAGCAGCGCGGCAAGCCGTGGATCTACGACCGCGCTGCTCTGGCGCTGACGCCGGAGGAGGTGCAGCACCGGCTGCTGGCGGGGGAGGTGCCGCACTGGCGCTTCAAGCTCGATCATCGGCCGATCGCCTGGACCGATCTCGTCCGCGGGCCGACCGAGTTCCACGGCGAGCATCTGAGCGATCCCGTGCTGATCCGCGCCGACGGCATCCCGCTCTACACTTTCAGCTCGGTGGTGGATGATGGCGAGCTCGGCATCACCCACGTGATCCGCGGCGAGGATCACGTCACCAACACCGCCTACCAGATCCAGATTTTTGCCGCGCTGGGACACCAGGTGCCGGACTTCGCCCATCTCTCGCTCATCACCGGCAAGGGCGGCGAGGCGCTCTCCAAGCGGATGGACAGCCTCAGCCTGGCGACGCTCCGCGACGGCGGCATCGAGCCGATGGCGATCAACAGCCTGCTGGCGAAGCTCGGCACCTCCGATCCGGTCGAGCCGCGCCTCGACCTCGCAAGCCTCGTCGCCGAGTTCGACTTCAAGAAATTCGGCCGCGCCCAGCCGCATCTCGATCCCGCCGAGCTCGAAGGCCTCAACGCCAAGCTCCTGCATCAGACGCCGTTTGCGGGTGTCCGGGATCGGCTTTCCGCCGGCGCTTCGGAAGAATTCTGGGCGGCGGTGCGGCCCAACCTGGCGCGCGTTGCCGACGCCGCCTACTGGTGGCAGGTCTGCAACGGCGAGATCGCGCCGGAGATCGCGGCCGGTGAGGCACGTTTTCTTTCGGAGGCGGCCGATCTGCTGCCGCTCGCACCGTTCGACGCAGGAACCTGGAAGACCTGGACCGGCAAGCTGGCGGAAGCGAGCGGCCGCAAGGGCAAAACGCTCTACCAGCCGCTCCGCCTCGCGCTCACGGCGCGCGAGCATGGACCGGAGCTGCAGGCGCTGCTGCCGCTGATCGGCCGCGAACGCGCGCTCCGCCGCCTGCGTGGCGAGACTGCCTGAAGGAGCGAAGCCCGATGCGCATCCGCGCTCTCCTGCCGCTGCTGGTCGTGCTCCTCTGGTTGCCCGCGGCCTCGGCGGACGTGCTGTGGCAGCCCTACCAGTCATCCCTCGACGGCTTCGGCATCCTCTTCCCGGGCAAGCCCGAGAAGACCGACAAGGACTTCGGCAACGGCGCCATCTTCCACCAGTTCCTCGTCGACAGCGGCGACACCGCCTTCATGGTGCTCTACACGCAATACGCGCCGGGCACCTTCGTCGGCAAGGATGCCAAGCTCATCCTCGACAAGTCGAAGGAGAGCCTGCTCGCCGGGCAGAAGGCGACCGTGCGCGTCGACCGGCCATTCATGTTCGGGACCACGCCCGCCCGCGAGTTCATCATCGACGACGAGCATGGCAGCACCCAGGTCTACCGCTTCTACCTGGTGCTCGACCGCCTTTATCAGGTGATCTGCGGCGGCCCCAAGGGCTTCGAGACGAGCCAGGAGGCGCAGCGTTTCCAGAACTCCTTCCGGCTGATCGCGCATTAGGCGGTCGGCGGGGCCCCGTGGACCGGAGTCGCGGAATCTGATACGCCTCGGACCCCTGCGAGGCCCGGAGGGGCTTGTTTCAGGACAATTTTCGGGGTTTTGCCGGCCGTGCCGCTGACGCTCTACAACACGCTGACCCGCCGCAAGGAGGCTTTCGAGCCGCTCGATCCCAGGCGCGTCCGCATGTATGTCTGCGGCCCCACCGTCTACGACTTCGCCCATATCGGCAACGCGCGGCCGGTGATCGTGTTCGACGTGCTGTTCCGTCTGCTGCGCCAGCAGTACGGCGAGAGCCACGTCACCTATGTCCGCAACATCACCGACGTCGATGACAAGATCAACGCCGCCGCCAAGGCCTCCGGCGAGACCATCCGCGAGGTGACCGAGCGCACCGCCAGGGCCTTCCACGAGGACGTGGCGGCGCTCGGCAATCTGCCGCCGACGCGCGAGCCGCGCGCCACCGAGCATGTCGCGCAGATGATCCGCATGATCGGGGAGCTGATCGAGAGCGGCAACGCTTACGCCGCCGAGGGCCACGTGCTCTTCGCGGTGAAGAGCAAAGCCGATTACGGCAAGCTCTCGCGCCGCCCGCATGACGAGATGATCGCCGGCGCCCGCGTCGAGGTGGCGCCCTACAAGCGCGATCCCGGCGACTTCGTGCTGTGGAAGCCGTCCTCGCCCGACCTGCCGGGCTGGGAGAGCCCCTGGGGCCGCGGCCGGCCCGGCTGGCACATCGAGTGCTCGGCGATGGCGGAGGCTTATCTCGGCGAAAGCTTCGACATCCACGCCGGCGGCCTCGACCTCATCTTCCCGCACCATGAGAACGAGATCGCCCAGAGCGAGTGCGCCCATGGCGGCAGGATCTTCGCGCGCTACTGGCTGCACAACGAGTTCGTCATCGTCGAGGGCGAGAAGATGTCGAAGAGCCTCGGCAATTTCCGCACCATCCGCGACGTGCTGGCCGATGCCCCCGGCGAGGCCGCGCGCTACGCCATGCTGACCGCGCATTACCGCGACCCCATGGACTGGACCGCCGAGCGGCTGCGCCAGGCGAAGCAGGCGCTCGACCGCTTCTATCTCGGCCTTCGAGCGGCGGCGGAGGTGCCGGCGACGGCTGCGAACGAGATCCCGCATCCGGTGCGCGCGGCGCTGGAGGACGATCTCAATACGCCGCTGGCGCTGGCGGCGCTGCACGAGCTGCTGGGCGAGCTCAACAAGGCCGGCGACTACGCGGAGAAGGCGCGGCTCAAGGGTGCGCTGCTGGCCGGCGGTGCCGTGCTGGGTCTGCTGCAGCAGGATGCGGAGGCGTGGCTGCGCGGCGCGGAGCAGGGCGATGGCGAGATCGAGGCGCTGATCGCTGAGCGCCTGGCGGCGCGCAAGGCGAAGAACTTCGCCGAGGCCGACCGCATCCGCACCGATCTCGCCCTCAAGGGGATTGTGCTCGAGGACAAGCCCGACGGCACCACGCTCTGGCGCAGGGCGGGCTAGGTATGAGCCTGCGGCCCACCCCCCTCCCTAACCCTCTCCCTCAAGGGGGGAGGGGATTCTCGAATGCTTCACCTCATCGCCCCGGTGAGGCGGCGCTCCGATATGGCATGCATTGGAATTGCTCATGACCGGCGAGCGCATCTTTCTCTACGACACCACGCTGCGCGACGGGGCGCAGACCCAGGGCGTTGATTTCTCCGCCACCGACAAGGCGGCGCTGGCGCGCGAGCTGGACGCGCTCGGCATCGATTACGTCGAGGGCGGCTGGCCCGGCGCCAATCCGACCGACGACGCCTTCTTCGCCAAGCTGCCGGCGCTGAAGCAGGCGCGGATCGCCGCCTTCGGCATGACGCGGCGCTCCGGCCGCAGCGCCGGCAACGATCCCGGCCTGGCGGCAACGCTCGCGAGCAGCGCCAAGGTTGCCACCCTCGTCGGCAAGGCATGGGATTTCCACGTGAAGGTGGCGCTCGGCGCCGAGCTGCCGGAGAACGTGGAGATGATCGCGGACTCGATCGCGCATCTCAAATCGCGGCTCGACGAGGTGCTGTTCGACGCCGAGCATTTCTTCGATGGCTACAAGGCCAATCCCGACTACGCGCTGCAGTGCCTGAAGGCCGCGCACGGCGCCGGCGCGCGCTGGCTCGTGCT
>DATKPX010000311.1:0-3003 GCA_035523855.1 Allostellaceae bacterium | reverse complement strand
AAGACCCGCGCATCGAGGCCGGCCGCGCGGCCGGCGGCGGCGGAATCCTCGGCGGTGCGGCTCGCGGCTTCGCCGGGGATGGCGACGGTGCCGAGGCTTTGGGCGTAAGGGGCGAGGGCGCGGAGGAAGCCTTCGGCATCGTGAGTGCTCAGCATGCCGAAGACGAGGTGGAGCGGGCGGTCGCGCCACGCTGCCGCCTGCAGCGCCAGCACCTCGCCGCCCGCCTGGTTGTGGCCGCCGTCGAGCCAGAGCTCGCTGCCCGGCTGCAGCAGCGCCGCCAGCGGCCCGCGCGTCAGATGCTGCAGCCGCGCCGGCCAGTCGATGTGCTGGAGACCCTTGGCGAGTGCCGCGGCGTCGAGCTCGAACTGCGGCAGGCTCTCGAGCGTCGCGATGGCGGCGCCGGCGTTGTCGACCTGATGTCGGCCGAGCAGCGACGGCGCCGGCAGGTCGAGGCGCCAGCGCTTGCCCTCGTAGCGCAGCCCGCTCGCGCTGGGCTCGGCGCGCCAGTCGAGCCCATGGCGGTAGAGCGGCGCGCCCACCTCGCCGGCGCGCCGGGCGATGACGTCGGCGGCCTCCGCCGGCTGCGGGCCTACGACCGCCGCGACGCCGGGCTTCAGGATGCCGGCCTTCTCGAAGGCGATGGCGGCGACGGTGTTGCCGAGGAAGCGCTGGTGATCGATCGAGATCGGCGTCAGCACCGTGGCGGCGGGACGATCGATCACGTTGGTGGCGTCGAAGCGGCCGCCGAGCCCCACCTCCAGCAGGGTCGCATCCGCGGGCGTGCGGGCGAAGGCGAGGAAGGCGGCGGCGGTGGTGATCTCGAAGAAGGTGATGGGAGTCTCGCCGTTGACGCGCTCGCACTCCTCCAGCAGCGCCGCCAGCGGCTCCTCCTCGACGAGAGAGCCGGCGACGCGGATGCGCTCGTTGAAGCGCACGAGATGCGGCGAGGTGTAGACGTGGACGCGGTAGCCCGCTTCCTCCAGGCAGGCGCGCAGCGTCGCCACCGTCGAGCCCTTGCCGTTGGTGCCGGCGACATGGATCACCGGCGGCAGCTGTCGCTCGGGATGGCCGAGCGCCGCCAGCAGCCGCCGCACGCGGTCGAGCGAGAGATCGATCAGCCGCGGATGGAGCCGGTGCAGGCGCTCCAGGATGCGGTCGACCTTCAGGCGGCGGTCTCCCCGGCGGAGCGCGGCAGCAGCGGCACCACCGTCGATGGCGGCGTCCTGTTGCAGAGGAGATCGATGAGCCGCGCCAGCGTCGGTTTGAGGTCGCGGCGATGCACGACCATGTCCACCATGCCGTGCTCGAGCAGATATTCCGAGCGCTGGAATCCCTCCGGCAGCTTCTCGCGGATGGTCTCCTCGATGACGCGGGCGCCGGCGAAGCCGATGACCGCGCCGGGCTCGGCGAGCGTCACGTCGCCCAGCATGGCGAAGGAGGCGGAGACGCCGCCGGTGGTGGGATCGCTCAGCAGCACGATGTAGGGGAGGCCGGCCGCCTTCACCTCCTGCACGGCGATGGTGGTGCGCGGCAGCTGCATCAGCGAGAGGATGCCCTCCTGCATGCGGGCGCCGCCGGAAGCCGGCACCACGATGAGCGGCGCCTCCTGCAGCACCGCCAGCCGCGCGGCGGCGAGCAGACCCTCGCCGACGGCGATCCCCATGGAGCCGCCCATGAACTCGAAGTCGAAGGCCGCCACCACCGCCTGGGTGCCGCCGATCTTGCCGTGCGCCACCACCAGCGCGTCGCCGCCGCCGCTCTTCGCCTGCGCTTCCTTGAGGCGGTCGGTGTAGCGCTTGCGGTCGCGGAAGCGGAGCGGATCGATCGGCGTGCGCGGCAGCTCGACCCGCGTCGACTGGCCCTCGTCGAACAGCAGCTCCAGCCGCCGCCTGGCGTCGAGGCGCAGGTGATGGCCGCAATTGCGGCAGACGTAGAGATTCGCCTCCAGCTCGCGGTGGAACAGCATCTGGTCGCAGCTCGGACACTTGGTCCAGAGATTGTCCGGCACGTCCTTCTTGGCGACGACCGCGCGGATCTTCGGCAGGACGAAGTTGGTGAGCCAGTTCATCGAGCGTTGCTTTCCATATGCGGAGTCTGTGGCCCACCCCCCACCCTGGCCCTCCCCCTCAAGGGGGGAGGGGATTTTCCGCCACTGCCGCCTCTTCCCCCTCCCCCCTTGAGGGGGAGGGATGGGGTGGGGGGTGCCGCTTGCGACAATGCCTGCAGCATCACCGCCTCCGCGCCCGCGCCGCGGCGGGCTTGCGCGCCTTGCGGACGCCCTCGGCGAGCGCCGCCACGTCGCCCAGCACCGCCTCGACGAGGCCGGGCTTCGCCTTGCCCTTGTCGTCCAGCATCGCGGCGAGGCGCTGCACCAGTGCCGAGCCCACCACCGCCGCATCGGCGACGCGGGAGATTTCCGCCGCCTGGTCCGGCGTCTTGATGCCGAAGCCCACCGCCACCGGCAGCGGCGTGTGGCGCCGGATGCGCGCCACCGACGGGGTGACGCTGTCGATGCTGGCGGATTTGGTGCCGGTGATGCCGGCGATCGCGACGTAATAGACGAAGCCGGTGGCGCGTTTCACCACCACGGGAAGGCGCTTGTCGTCGCTGGTGGGCGCGGTCAGCACGATGATGTCGATGCCGGCGGCGCGCGCTGGCCCGTGCAGCTCCGGATCCTCCTCCGGCGGCAGATCGACGGTGATGAGGCCGTCGACGCCGGCGTCCCTGGCATCGGCGCAGAACTTCTCGACGCCGTAGCTGTAGATGGGGTTGTAGTAGCCCATGAGGACGATCGGCGTCTCGGCATCGCTCTCGCGGAATCGCTTCACGATCGCCAGCGTCTGCTTCAGCGTCATGCCTGACTTGAGCGCGCGCAGGCTCGCCGCCTGGATCGCCGGCCCGTCCGCCATCGGATCGGAGAACGGCATGCCGACCTCGATGAGATCGGCGCCGGCTTTGGGCAGGCCGGCGAGGATCTGGGCGAAACTCTCCGCGTCGGGATCG
>DATKPX010000310.1:0-13588 GCA_035523855.1 Allostellaceae bacterium | reverse complement strand
GATGGGCGTCGTGCTCTGGCTGCTGGGATATCCGCCCGGCACGGTGGTGCCGGTCAATCCCTTCGTGCTGACGGCGGTGCTCGCCGCCGGCGGCATCAGCTATTTCGCGGCGCTCACCGCGGTGGGCGGCTTCGGCCGGCGCGAGCTCAACCAGATCGGCAATCTGCTGCGGCGGCAGGATCGCAGCGCGGGGCAGGCGGCATGACGGTCCAGCACTACTGCACCTACTTCGACCATCGCTACCTGCCGCGCGGCCTCGCGCTCTATGAATCGATGCGGCGGCATTGCGAGCCGTTCCGGCTCTGGGTGCTCTGCCTCAGCGACGAGGCCCATGAGTTCCTGCGCGCGCTGGCGCTCCCCGGCCTGATGCCGGTGAAGCTCGCCGAGCTCGAGGCACACGACCCGGAGCTGCTGCGGGCGAAGGGCAACCGCACCCTCATCGAGTACTACTTCACCTGCTCCTCGGCGCTGATGGCGGGATTGTTCGAGATGCATCCCGAGATCGAGGTGCTCACCTATCTCGATTCCGATCTCTACTTCTTCGCCTCGCCCGAGCCGATCTTCGAGGAGTTCCGCGACGCCTCCACCTACATCGTGCCGCACAACTTCTCGAAGCGGAACGAGGACCTGCTGTGGGGCGGGCTCTACAATGTCGGCTGGGTCTCCTTCCGCCGCGATGCCGACGGGCTCGCCTGCCTCGCCTGGTGGCGGAAAGCCTGCCTCGACTGGTGCCACGACTATGTCGAGGGCGATAAGTTCGGCGACCAGCGCTATCTGGAGAAATTCCCCGGCATGTTCCGGCGCGTCGCCATCGCGCGCCATCCCGGCATCAACGTCGCGCCTTGGAACCTCGACCGCTACCGGCTCGGCGCCGATGCCAGGGGCATGCCGACGGTCGACGGCCAGCCGATCATCTTCTTCCACTTCAGCGGCCTGAAGCGGATCTCCTCGATCCTCTGGCGCACCTCGCACCGGCGCTTCGGGGCGCCGATGGACCGTCAGGTGCGCGGCCTGCTCTATGCGCCCTACCTGGCCGATCTCCTGGCCGCCGAAACCATGGTGCAGCAGCGCTTCGCCAGCCGCAGCGATCCCCTCGGGCGCGGCGGGATCACCGATCGCCGGAGCCGCCTCTACCGCACGTTGCGCGAGACCGCCGGCGCCATCGTCCGCGGCGGCGGGCTCTGGGTGGTGGCGCAGCGCGTCCTCTAGCCGCCGTCCCCGCGGGGTCACGAAGCCGGGAAGGGGCTGGCGCGCCGCTTTCCAGGCCGGGCGGGGCGATGGTAGCCTGCGGCGCGACCCGTTCTCCGGCCTCCGCCACTTCCGAGCCCCCGCATGACCGACCTCCGATGCACCCGCCGACGCATCTTCGGCCGCATCGGCCGGCGGCAGTTCGGCCGCTATGCCCTTGCCGCCGGCGCCAGCCTGGCGGCGGCCCGCGCCGGCCTCGGCTTCGCCGAGGCGGCGCCGAGCCCGGGCGAGCGGCGGGTCTTCGCGCATTACATGGTGTGCTGCCCGATGGCCGGCCTCGACGCCGACGCGGGCGATTATCTGCCGGAGCTGCGGCAGGCGCAGGCGATGGGGATCGACGCCTTCGCGCTCAATGTCGGCGGCTGGCGCAAGGAGCCGATCTACCCCGCCGTCACCGGCCGGCTCTTCTCCGCCGCGCAGTCGCTCGGCACCGGCTTCAAGCTGTTCTTCTCCGTCGACGGCCTCGACGTGGACGAGGCGGTGGCGATGCTGTCAGCCTACTACGATCACCCCGCGCATTTCCGCTACGGCGGCAAGCCGTTGCTCTCCACCTATTCCGGCGATGCGGAGTGGGCGACGGCGCTGCTGGCGGCGCTCGCCCGCGCGAAGCGGCCGGTGGTGTTCGTGCCGGGCTTCTTTCCGCGCCACAGCGGCGAGCGTTTCTCCCAGGCCGGCGTCCGGCAGCTCATCGCCGAGAATCCCGAGCTCGACGGCTTCTTCTATTTCGGCGGCGCCGGCACCGGCGAGGAGATCGCCGAGCGCAGCCGCCGCATCGGCGCCGCCTGGCGCGGCGCCGGCAAGCTCTACATGGCGCCGGTGACGCCCTATTACCGCGGCACCGGCGGCAACTATCGCCTGTTCGAGACGCGCGGCTTCGAGGGCATGGCGCAGCAGTGGGAATCGGCGATCGAGGCCGGCGCGCAATGGGTGGAGATCGTTACCTGGAACGACTGGGGCGAGTCGACCTATGTGGCGAGCTTCGGCCCGCCCGACGCGACCTCGCTCTGGGACGGCCGCTGGGGACCGATCCTGTCCCATGCGGGCTATCTCGCCGCGAGCCAGTATTACATCCGCTGGTTCAAGACCGGCGATCAGCGCGTCGAGCGCGACCAGCTCTTCTGGTTCTATCGGCTGGCGTCGCGCACGCAGCCGGGGCGGCGGATTCCCGAAGGGAAGGCGCAGGCCTTTCCCAAGGGCGCCGGCCGCCTCGAGGATCGCGTCTTCGCCAGCGCTTTCCTGACCGCGCCGGCGGTGCTTCACATCGAGAGCGGCGGCCGCTCCTACCAGTTTCCCCTCGAGGCAGGCGTGCATCATGTGGCGGCGGATTTCGATCCGGGCCCGCAGCGCTTCGCCCTCGAGCGCGCCGGCCGCCGCATCCTCGCCGGCGAGGGCGCCTTCCCCATCGCCCAGGACAACTGGTCGAACTTCAACTACCTCTCCGGCGAGGCGCGACCGGTTTAGCGGCACAAATATTCCGGTGATGCGCGGGCGAGCGCGTCAGCCGCGGCCGATCGCCGCGGACACGCGCGGGTGTGACCGCGCTCACCAAAGCGAAAGCTCGCCACTGCTAGCGTCCCGCGGCTGGGATCTCGATCCCGGCGCTTCGGCATCTGGAGACGCGCGATGGGCGGCGAGTTGGACACGGCGTGGATCGAGCAGTCGGTCGGACCCGGGCATGTTTATTTCGCGCTGGCGGCCTTCCTGGTCTTCCGGATCATCATCGCCGCCTTGCAGAATCGCGCCGAGCTGGAGGCCTGGTTCCGCCTCCGCCGCGCCGGCTGGGCCCGCCGGCTGCGCCAGGCGGGTCTGTGAGCCGCTTCACACCGGCGGCGGCGGCGCGGCCTTAGACTCCCGGGTGATCGCGTTTCACTCCAGGAGGGTGCCATGGGCACTCCGCATCGCAGCCGGAGCGCGGCGCTGGGGCAAGCCGCATTCCCGGAATTTTCCGACCTCTGCGCGGGCGCGACGCCCGCGGATATCGTCATCGCCTGGGCGGTGGTGCTCGCCGCCATCGGCGGGATGCTGCTGCTTTCCGGCCTCGGCTGAGCGCGGAGGCCGCGGGGAGGCTCACATGACCAGCTGGCGCGCCACTCGACCGATTGCCACCTCCTACGCGTCTGCCCGCGATGGTCGCGCCGTACCGGGATCAGCACCCGATTCCCGCGCCATGGACGAAGCTTCCCCAGGATGCGAGAATTTGCGTTGGCGGGCGGCACCGCCACCCTCGGGGGATCCGCCGCCACGCGGCGGGAGCGGTCCATCGATGCCGGTCAAGGCCAGCGGCGACAAGCAGCAGATTCTGCGCAACCACTTCCTGTTTCGCGAGCTGAGCGACGCGGAGATGACGGCGCTGCTGGCTTATGCCCATGTGGTGCGGTTTTCCGCCAATGAGCGGATCTTCCTCAAGGGCTCGCCCGGCACCGGCATGATGGCGGTGCTGAAGGGCTCGGTCAGGATCGCGGTGCCCGGCCTCGATGGCCGCGAGATCGTGCTGACGGTGATCGGCGAGGGCGACATCGTCGGCGAGATCGCGCTGCTCGACGGCAAGGAGCGCACCGCCGATGCGACGGCGGCCTCCGATTGCGAGCTGCTGGTGATCGAGCGGCGGAGCTTCCTGCCCTTCCTCGAGCAGCATCCGCAGATCGCGACGCGGCTGCTGGTCGCGCTCTGCGCCCGGCTCCGCCGGACCACGGAGCAGGTCGAGGACCTGGCCCTCCTCAACCTGCCGGAGCGGCTTGCCAAGAAGCTTTTGAGCCTCGCCACCAGCCAGGGCGAGCGCACGGCGCAAGGCATCCGCATCGCCGCCCGGCTCACCCAGGGCGAGCTCGGCAACATGCTCGGCACCTCGCGCGAGAGCGTCAACAAGCAGTTGGCCCGCTGGCAGCGCGACGGCATCCTGGAATTCGCCCAGGGCGGCGTCGTCACCATCCACGACATGGATGCGCTGAGCGCCGTCGTCGACGACGCCTAGCGCGAGCCCCTGGGAAATGGCAGCGGAGCCCGCCGCCGATTTCCCGCGACCGGATGGGCCTCCGGGTGCGGTCCTCGCGGAGCCATCCTGCCAATGCCATGTCATTTTTCGGGCATTTTCCCCGGCACGGAATCGCCGCCGGGTCTCTGGCGGCAGGCACCAGGGCGCTGCCGGCGCGCGGCAGCGGGCGACGGCCGTCAGCGCTGACGAAGCCGGGTGCGGAAGTCCGGCTCTAGTCGAAATCCTTGAGCCAGCGGTGGTGCTTTCCGCCGCGGTTGGTGACGTTGATCTGGATGCCGGAACCGACCTTGCGCTTGAACGGCTTTCCGCGCTTGTACTGCACCACCTTCTTCGTCTTCACCAGCTTGCCGCCGACTCTCTTGTGGATCTCGATGGTGACCGGCCCGGTCGACAGGGGCATTACGATGTAATCCCGCTTCTCCGGATGCAGTCCCGTCGAACCGCCGGGCGGCAGATGGATGTGCAGCGTCTTCGCTTTCGTGTCGCGGTGGACAACCGTCACTTTGGCTTTCTTCCGGCCCACGGCTGTCTGCTTGCGGCCGCGCCCTTTCACTGACCTCGCCATGCATCCCCCGTATCGTGATCATTCTGATCGAAGCGTAATGTTCGCGCCCTGGCGGCCCGAACATTACAAATGCAACGCAGGCGCGCTATTCGCACCTGAATTTGCAACGCGCGCATGTTACACTAGATCTGCTGGGTGGCAAGAACGGTTGCTTGTTCTTATCGGGCTTTTGCTGCCGTGAGACGTCGGAATTCAGCAAGAATGCGGTCTCGACTAGGGGATGACTGTAGGCGTCCATGAGGTGCTTGTCCTGCGGCAGTGAGGCTTCGGAAGGGGCGAAGTTCTGCGGAGCGTGCGGCGAGCGGCTGCCGGCCGGCTGCCCCCATTGCGGCGCCGCGAATGCCGTCACCTCGGTCTTCTGCACCACCTGCGGCATGCGCCTCATCCGCGTCGAGAGCGCGGGCGCCGGCGGGCGGCCGCATCGGCCGGCGGCCTCGGCCCCGGTGGTGCCGGAGGACGAGCGCAAGGAGGTGTCGGTCCTCTTCGCCGACATCTACGGCTCGCTCGGCCTGATCGCCAACCGCGATCCCGAGGTCGCCGACGCGATCCTCTCCGAGGTGATCGATCAGCTGTCGGAGGCCGTGCATCGCTACGGCGGCACGGTCAACAAGATCCGCGGCGACGGCATCATGGCCCTCTTCGGCGCGCCGGTGGCGCAGGAGGATCATGCGGTGCGCGCCTGCTGCGCCGCGATGGCGATGTGCGAGATCAGGCAGGAGCGCGTGCGCGCGGTGGCGCCCGGCTTCGATATCCCCATCCAGATCCGCGTCGGCGTCAGCTCCGGCGAGGCGGTGGTGCGCAAGATGGTGACCGACACCTCCATCATCTACGACGCGGTGGGCGAGATCGTGCATCTGGGATCGCGGATGGAGGAGTCGGCGGCGCCCGGCACCGTGCGGCTGACCGGCGCCACCTACCGCCTGGTGCGCGGCGTCACCAGGACGATCGCGCTCGGCCGCCTGCCGGTGAAGGGCCTGGCACAGCCGATCGAGGTCTATGAGCTGGTCGAGGTGGATCAGAGCGCATCCTCGGCACGCTGGCTGCGCCGCCAGGAGCCGACGCGCTTCGTCAACCGCACGCGCGAGCTCGCCGGCCTCAAGGAGGCGCTCGAGGATGCCGCCGCCGGCAAGGGCCAGCTGGTGGCGCTGGTGGGCGAGGCGGGCTTCGGCAAGTCGCGCCTGCTGGCGCAGGTGCTGACCACGCCGCGCGCCGGCGGATTCCGCGTCCTCAAGGGCGGCTCCTCCTCGAACGATCGGCTGACCGGTTTCCTGCCCTGCGTGCAGATGTTCCGGAGCCTGTTCTCGATCCAGGTCGGCGAGGATGCGGAGTCGGTCGCGGCCAAGGTGCAGGCGGCGACCGCAGCGCTCTCTCCCGATCTCGCCTGGACGGTGCCGGCGCTGCTGAGCCTCCTCGGCGCCGAGCCCAGGGAGGAGGCCTGGGTCGAGCTCGATCCGCAGGAGCGGCGGCGGCAGATCATCGATGCCATCCGCGGCATCCTGCTGCGCGCGAGCCAGGCGCAGCCGCTGATCCTCGTCGTGGAGGATCTCCACTGGCTCGACGCCGAGTCCCAGGATGCCCTCGATCATCTCGTCGAGAGCCTGTCGGGGGCGGCGATCCTCTGCATCCTCACCTACCGGCCGGAATACCGGCACGAGTGGAGCGGCAAGGCCTATTACCGGCAGTATCACCTGAGCACGCTGCCGACCGAGGATGCCGTCCAGCTGCTGAACTCGCTGATCGGCGGCGACGCCCAGGTCGAGGAGCTGAAGCGCCTGCTGATCAATCGCACCGCCGCCAATCCCTTCTTTATGGAAGAGTGCGTCTATGCGCTGGTCGACGACAACGTCCTGATCGGCAAGCGCGGCGCCTACCAGATGGCGGGCTCGCTCGACACCCTGCGCATTCCCGGCACGGTGAAGGCGCTGCTGGCCGATCGCATCGACCGGCTGAAGCCGGAGGAGAAGCGCATCCTGCAGGCCGCCGCCGTCATCGGCGAGGACGTGCCGCTGGCGCTGCTGAGCGCCGTGGTCGATCTGCCGCGCGACAAGCTGAGCGGCGCCATCGCCACGCTGCGCAAGGGCGAGTTCCTTTACGAGAAGGGGACGGGGCGGGAGGTCGAATACTCCTTTCGGCACGCGCTCACCCACGACGTCGCCTACGGCAGCATGCTGAAGGACCGCCGGCGTGCGCTCCACGCCCGCATCCTCGCCGGCATGGAGACGCTCTACGAGAAGCGCATCCCCGAGCTCGCCGAGCGGCTCGCCTATCATGCCGGCGAGGGAACCGTCTGGGACCGCGTCGTGCGCTACGGCCAGATGGCCGGCGCCAAGGCGGCCTGGCGCTCCGCCAACGAGCAGGCGGTGAGCTTCTTCGAGCAGGCGCTCGAGGGTCTGCTGCACCTGCCGCAGGACGCGCGCGCCCAATGCCTCGCGATCGACATCCGTCTCAACCTGCGCACGCCGCTGTTCCAGCTCGGCCGGCTCAATGCGGTGGTGGCGCATCTGAACGAGGCGAAGCGGATCGCCGAGCAGCTTGGCGACCAGGGCCGGCTCGCTCATGTGCTGATGTACCTCAACCACGTGTTCTGGCTGCAGGGCAAGCGCGAGGTCGCCTTCGCCATGGGCGAGCGCGCGCTGGCGCTCGCCAAGACCCTCGGCGACGAGGAGCGCGAGGTCCGCACCAACTTCCACCTCGGCATCACCCATCTCGCTCTCAACGATTTCCGCCGCACCGTCGACCTCATGCGCGAGACCGTCGCCGCCTGCCGCAAGGCATCGCTCTCCGGCACCGTCGGGCCGCTGGCGAGCCAGGCGCTGGGCTACATGGCGCGCGCGCTGGCCGAACTCGGCGAGTTCCCGCAGGCCCGTGCGGCGGCGACCGAGGCCATCGACATCGCCGAGGCCGAGGCGCGGCCCTTCACGATGATCCTTGCCCAAATGAGCGCCGGCTACGTGCGTGAGCGCCAGGGCGACCACGCCGGCGCGATCCCGCTTCTCGAGCGTGCGCACGAGCTCTGCCGCGCCAACGAGGCTCGGCTCCTGACGCCGATCGCGGCAGGCTTTCTCGGCACGGTGCTGCAGGATGCCGGTGACGTCGATGCGGCACTGCCGCTCCTCAAGGAGGCGGTGGAGACCGCGGCAGAGATCCAGCTGATGCTGTACCAGCCGCTGCGGCTGGCGAAGCTGGCGCGGGCTTACTACGAGGCCAGCCAGCTGCGCGATGCCCGCGACTATGCCAACCAGGCGGAAGCGCTCGCCATCGAGCTCAAGGAGCCGGCGGTGCGCGCCGAGGTGGCATTGCTGCTCGCCGAGATCGACGCCCGCACCAACCAGTTCGATCTCGAGGAGCTCCGCAAGCGCTACGGCAGCGCGCTCTCCGCGGCCGAGGCGGTGGAGATGCGGCCGCTCATTGCGCACATCCATCGCTCGCTGGGGATGTTCGAGCGCAGGTCCGGCGACGCGGGTCGCGCCGAGCAGGCGCTGCAAGCGGCTCAGGATCTCTATGCCAAGCTCGGCATGGCGAGCTGGGAAGCCCGCCTCAGCGCGCTCGCGGCGAAGTAGGAAGCGCGCCCGGGAGAGGTCCGACATGGCTCGCTATGTGCTGGTCAATCGTCTCTCGGGAAAGCGCACGGAAGGCTCGCGGCGCGCGACGCAGAGGGCGGTCGACGAGGCGCTGGCGCGGCTCAAGGGCATCAAGATCCTGTCCGCGCATCGGCCGGAGAGCGACCGGCATCGCCACGTGATCGTGTTCGAGGCCGATCCGCGCAAGGTCGAGGCGCGCCGCCGCGATCTGCCCGAGGATGTCATCATCGAGCCGGTGCTGCGCCGCCGGGTGCGGGCGCTGCCCGCTCTCGCCAGCCTGGAAGCGGCGGAGAATTCGCCGCCGCTCAAGGTGGCGAAGGCGCGCCAGACCTATCGGCTCCGCGTCACCGGCGGCGGCAAGCCGCTGCCAGGCTGTCTCCTCTATTTCTTCCTGCGCAAGCCCGGCGGACCGCTGCGGATCGCGACCGGACGCACCGACGAGCAGGGGCGCGCCCGTCAGAAGCTGCCGGCGGGCTATCGCGTGGTCTGCATCCGGCTCATTCCCGCCGATGGCTTCTGGAGCGTCCTGGCCGAGGCGCCGCCCTCCGGCGGGTCGGTCGCCTGTCCGCCGCTGCCGCGCGCCGGCGCCGGCGGCAGCGGCTGGTGGCACCGCTTGATGGCCGGCACGATCGAGCGCGGAAAGCGCGGCCGCGGCATCCGGGTCGGCGTCATCGACTCCGGCTGCGGCCCGCATCCCAACCTCAGCCATGTGCGGCTGATCGGCGCCTTCATCGACGGTCAGCGGCTGCCGGCGCGGCGCGCCCGCGACGAGCACGGCCATGGCACCCACACCACCGGCATCATCGGCGCGCGGCCGCGCCGGCGCGGCGAGTATGCCGGCATCGCGCCCGACTGCGAGCTCTTCCACGCCCGCGTCTCCCTCGACACGCCCGACATCGTGCGCGCCATCGACGCGCTCTCGCGCGACTACGAGTGCGACATCATCAACATCAGCCTCGGATCCTCCGACGCCTCGGAGGTCGAGGCCGAGGCGATCCAGCTGGCGCTGGAGCGCGGCTCGCTCTGCGTCTGCGCCGCCGGCAACAGCGGCCGCCGGGGCCCGCTCGATTTTCCCGCCGCGCTGCCCTTCTGCGTCGCGGTCTCCGCCGTCGGCCATGTGGACTGGGCGCCCGCCGGCAGCTGGGCGCACAGCCACTGGCTGCGGCGCCGGCGCCACCAGGGGCGGCACGGCCTGTTCTTCTCGGGCACCAGCAGCTACGGCCGGGGCGTCACCTGCACCGCGCCCGGCGTCGGCATCATCTCGACGATCCCCGCCCGCGAGCGGCGCAAGGCCGGCTACATGGAGATGAGCGGCACCTCGATGGCGACGCCGGCGGCGGTCGGCGTGCTGGCCCGCATCCTCTCGGCGAGCCCGGCCTATCGCAAGCTGCCGCGCGGCGCCGCGCGCGCCCGGCTCGCGCGCCGCCTGCTGGCGCGCTACTGCCGCTCGGTGGCGCTCGACCGCATCTATCAGGGTCGCGGGCTGCCGGCGCTCGAGCGCGTCGCTACTCCGCGTCCGGCTGCTTCATCGGGTGCGCGGCGGCGAAAGCGGGGAGCGCCAGGCAGGTCTCGTAGATCCGCATGACCTTCGGATAAGGCTGCAAGTCGCATTTGAACATCGTCGCCGGGAAGACCTGGGTCACCAGGCAGATGTCGGCGACGGTGGGCGTGTCGCCGTGGCAGAGGCGGCCGCTCTCGGGATGCTCGCCGATCAACGTCTCCATCGCCTCCAGCCCCTTGCCCAGCCAGTGCTGGATCCAGGCGTTGCGCTGCTCGTCGCTCAGCTTCAGCACGTTGGTGAAATAGCCGCGCACCCGCGGCACGATCAGCGGATGGGAATCGGCGACGTTGATGAGCGCGAGGCCGCGCACCCAGGCGCGCGCCACCAGGTCCTTCGGCAGGATCGGCGGCTCGGGGTATTTCTCCTCGAGGTATTCGAGGATGGCGAGGGACTGGAAGAGCTTGGCGTTGCCATCGATCAGCGTCGGCACCACCGCCTGCGGATTGACCGCCGTGTAGCCGGCGGCGTACTGGTCGCCCTTCTCCAGGTGCAGGAAGCTGTCCTCGCGCTTCAGTCCCTTGATGTTGAGCGCGATCCGCACGCGGAAGCTCGCCTGCGAGCGGAAGTAGGTATAGAGCTTCATCATCGGCTTTCCCCCTTTATCTTGGATTTGACGATCGTGCGTCCCTCGACGCGCTTCGCTTGCGCAGGATGAGGACGTCCTCAGTTCCACCTCATCCGCCGCAAGCGAAGCGCGTCGAAGGACGCAACGATGCTACTACAGACGCCTCATGCCGACCTGAGATCCTGGTTCTTGATCGGCAGGCTGCGGATGCGTTTGCCGGTGGCGGCGAAGATCGCGTTGCAGACGGCGGGCGCGATCGGCGGCGTGCCGGGCTCGCCGATGCCGCCCCATTTCGAGCCGCCGGTCAAGGCCATGTGCACCTCGATCTTGGGCGCGTCCGCCATCCGCACCATCGCGTAGCTGTCGAAATTGCCCTGCTCGACGGCGCCGTTCTTGAGGGTGATCTCGCCGTAGAGCGCGGCGGTCAGGCCATAGATCACGCCGCCCTCCATCTGCATCTCGACCGTGCGCGGATTGACCACGTGGCCGGAATCCACCACCACGACGACCCGCTCGACGCGCACCTCGCCCTTCGGGCTCACCGCCACTTCGGCGATCTCGCCGACGATGGTGCCGAAGGCCTCGTGGATGGCGATGCCGCGCCCCTTGCCGGCGGGGAGCGGCTTGCCCCAGTCGCCCTTCTCGGCGAGCGTGTCGATCACATGGGTGAAGTCGGCGCGGTGGGTGAGCAGCGCGCGGCGGAATTTCAGGGGATCCTGCCCCGCCGCGTGCGCCAGCTCGTCGACGAAGCTCTCCACCGCGAAGGCGTTCTGCGAGCTCCCCACCGAGCGCCAGAACATGACCGGCACATGGGTGTTCTTGAGCACGCAGTCGACGCGGACGTTGGCGACGCGATAGGGCATGTTGGCGAGGCCCTCGACCGCCATCGGCTCGACGCCGCTCGTCACCGGGTTCATGCCGAGCGAGCGCAGGATCGAGCCCACCGCGGTGCGGTTCTCCCAGGCGACCGGCAGGCCGTCGGCGCCCAGCGCCGCCTTGAAGCGGATCGCCGCCTGCGGCCGGTAGCGGTCGTGGCGGATGTCCTCCTCGCGGGTCCAGACCAGCTTCACCGGCTTGCCGACCGCCTTGCTGACCGCGACCGCCTGCAGCATCTCGTCATTGGCGGAGCGCCGGCCGAAGCCGCCGCCGAGGAAAGTGGTATGGACGAAGACCTGCTCGGGCTTGACGCCGGCCATCCGCGCCGCGGCGCGCAGCGTGCCCTCGGCGTTCTGCGTTCCCATCCAGACATCGACGCGGTCCGCCTGCACATGGGCGGTGGCGTTGAGGGGCTCCATTGGCGCATGCGCCACATGCGGAACCTCGTAGAGCGCGTCGACGATCTTGCCGCCCGATGCCATCGCCTTCGCGGTGTCGCCGTCGTTCCGCGCCGTCGCGGCGTCGCCGTCGAGCGCGTCGCGATAGGCCTGCTTGAACTGCGCGCTGTCAGTGCTGCCGGCGGGACCCACGTCCCACTCGACGGGCATCGCCAGCAGCGCCTCCTTGGCGCGCCAGAAGCGGTCGGCGACCACGGCGACCGCGCCCTCCAGCGGCACCACCGAGATGATGCCGCGCCGGCCCTTGATCTGGCTCTCGTCGTAGCTTTTGAGCTTGCCGCCGAAGACCGGGCAGGCCGCCGCCGCGGCATAGACCATGTCTGGCAGCCGCGTGTCGATGCCGAACTTGGCCGTGCCGTTGATCTTGAGCGGCGTGTCGAGCCGCGCCGTCGGCTTGCCGATGAGCCGGTACTGGTCCGGCGTCTTGATCGCCGGCTCCTGGGCGAGCGTCACCTTGGCGGCGTCCGCCGCCACCGCGCCATAGCCGAGGCTGCGGCCACTGGCCTTGTGCAGCACCTTGCCGTCCCGCGCCTCGCATTCGGACGCGGCGACATTCCAGCGCGTCGCCGCCGCCTGAACCAGCCGCGCCCGCGCGCTGGCGCCGGCCTGCTGCAGATACTCGCGGCTGTCGCGGACCGCGCGGCTGCCGCCGGTGGACATGCTGCGATAGATCGAGCCTTCCCGCACATTGCGGTTGGCCGACGCGTACTCCGCGCGCACCTTGCTCCAGTCGCATTCGAGCTCCTCGGCGACGATCATGGGGAGCGCGGTGAAGCTGCCCTGGCCCATCTCCGAGCGCGCGAAGCGGATGGTGACGCTGTCGTCGGGCTCGACCAGGATCCAGGCGCTCACCTCGTTGCCGGCGGCGCTCTCCGGGCTCCAGGGCTCCGGCCCGATCGGCAGCGCTTTGGCGAGGCGGGGAAATGCGACGCCGATGGCGAGGCCGCCGGCGGCGGAGAGACCGGCGACGATGAAGCGGCGGCGGGAAAGCGTGGCGAGAGTGCCGTCCATTGTCGCCTCCCTCAGCGTGCCATGGCGGATGCCGCGCGATGGATCGCGCGCCGGATCCGCTCATAGGTGCCGCAGCGGCAGATGTTGGTGATGCCCTCGTCGATGTCGGCGTCGGTGGGCTTCGGGTTGCCGGCGAGGAAGGCCGCCGCCGCCATGATCTGGCCGGACTGGCAGTAGCCGCATTGCGGCACGTCCTCGGCGAGCCAGGCCTGCTGCACCGCATGGCTGCTGTCGGCGGAGAGGCCCTCGATGGTGGTGACCGCGGCGCCGTCGATGCTGCCCACCGGCACCGAGCAGGAGCGCTGCGCCTCGCCGTTGATGTGCACGGTGCAGGCGCCGCACTGCGCGACGCCGCAGCCGAACTTGG
This sequence comes from Allostellaceae bacterium, assembly GCA_035523855.1. Classification (GTDB taxonomy): domain Bacteria; phylum Pseudomonadota; class Alphaproteobacteria; order ATCC43930; family CGMCC-115725; genus DASZHJ01. The sequence goes on along the minus strand of DATKPX010000310.1, from coordinate 364 downwards.
TGCCGGTGAGGCCGAGCTCGTCGCGGAGCACCCAGAGCAGCGGTGTCTCTTCTTCGACGTCGAGCTGATGCGGCGTGCCGTTGACGGTGATCGCGACCATCGGATCGATTCCCTTGGCTCTTGCGCGGCGCCCCCGGTCTTCGATCTCTACGGCCCCAGCGCCGCCCGCGGGCCGTCGCTTGTCTGAATGCGGATAATAATAAGGGGTGAGAATTTCGCGGGCGAGGCACAAAACAGTGATGACCCATGGGGTCGCCAGTTGCCCGGGAATGCGCGACCGGCGGTTGCCGGGGGTGCAGGCGGCGTCCTTCGACGCGCTGCGCTTGCTCAGGATGAGGACCATTTGTGCATGGCAAAAAAAGCA
>DATKPX010000309.1:0-8757 GCA_035523855.1 Allostellaceae bacterium | reverse complement strand
GCCCACTACATCGAGAGCGTGCTGATGGCAGAGGTCGACGTCGCGATCGACCTGCACTCCGGCGGCAGCTCGCTGCTCTACATCCCCGGCACGCTGGCGCGCCGCCACGCCGATCCGGCGAAGCTGGAGACGGTGCTGGGCCTGGTGCGCGCCTTCGGCGCGCCGATGAGCTACCTCATGGGGCCGGGCGGCGAGGACCGCAGCATCCTCGCCGCCGCCGACCGCGCCGGCATTACGGCGATGAGCGCCGAGCTCGGCGGCGCCGGCATGGTGACGCGCGACACCCTGGCGCTGACCGAGCGCGGCATCGCCAGCGCGCTGCGCCACCTCGGCGTGCTGCCGGGAAAGGCGGAGCCGCATCCGGTCCGCGTCCTCGAGGTGGTGCGCGGGCGCCACTACGTCTACAGCCCCGAGGCCGGGCTCTTCGAGCCGCGGGCGGAGCTCGGCGACGCCGCCAAGACCGGCCAGCTCGCAGGATTGGTGCATTTCCCCGACACGCCCTGGCGCGAGCCGACGCCGGTGCATTTCGGCGGCGACGGCGCCGTGGTCTGCAAGCGCGTGCCGGCGCGCGTCGAGCGCGGCGACTGCGTCTATCACCTCGCCAGCGATCTCCGCCTCTGAGCGCGCGGGTGGCATTCACCGTTTCGACGACAGGCCCTGGACAACACACCAATTCCTGGTAGCGTTCCGGTTGCGAAACCGGGAGCTCTTTGGGCGTGTACGACGAATTGATGCAGCGCGGCCGGCGGCCCCTCCTGCCGCTCATGCTCATGCTGGTGCTGATGGCGATGCCTGCCGCTCGCGCCACTGCCGCCGAGTCGCCAATCGTCCAGAAGCTGCTGACGCGTGACTACGACGTGCAGGCGGACGGACGCTATACCCTCACCATCCACAGCGAGCTGCGGGCGTCCAACAACTCCGCCGCCGCCGATATCGGCCAGATCCCGCTCGGCTACAGCGATTCGATGCAGGATCTCGAGATCCTCGAGGCCTATACGCTGAAGTCGAGCGGCAAGAAGCTGCCGGTCAATGTCGCCGCCATCCAGTCCCAGCTGCAGCCGGGCACGCCGCAGCTGCGGATGTTCGACGACTACCGGCAGAAGGTGCTCGTGTTTCCCGATCTCTCCGGCGGCGACACCGTCGTCTGGACTGCGCGCTGGCGGCAGAAGCAGGCGACCTTCCCGGAGCAGTTCTATACGGACGGGTACTTCCAGCGCACTTTCGCCTACGACAAAGTGGAAATCACAGTACGCGCGCCGAAGGCGATGCCGCTGAAGGCGGAGACGCACGGGCTCGAGTTCGAGCAGCAGGCGGCAGGCGACAAGACCGTCTACCGCTGGCGCTATGCGTCGCCGACTGCGTTGGTGGACGATACCGCCTCGCTCTCGCCCTATGACCGCCTGCCGCGCTATTTCATCTCGAGCTTTGCCAGCTACGATGCTCTCGCGCGCGCCTACCTCGCCCTCGCTGCGGGGAAGGTACAGGTCACCCCCAAGATCAAGGCGCTCGCGGAAGAGATCACCGCCGGCGTCACCCAGCGCCGGCAACAGGCGCAGCGGATCTACAACTGGGTAGCCGGTCACGTACGCTATGTCAGCATCGCCCTCGGCAATGGCGGGCTGGTGCCGCACGATGCCGACACGATCCTCGCCAACGTCTATGGCGACTGCAAGGATCATACGGTGCTGCTGGCGTCGCTGCTGAAGGCGAAGGGGATCGACAGCGAGATGGTGCTCGTCAACTTGGGCGCCAGCTACACGCTCTCCGAGGTGCCGACGCTGGCGCAGCTCAATCACGCGATCACCTGGCTGCCGGAGTTCGGCCTCTATGTGGACGCCACCTCCGGCGTCGGGCCGTTCGGAACATTGCCGATCGAGGAGTACGGCAAGCCCGTCGTGCACACCGGGGGGACAGGCAAGGCCGTGCGCTCGATCCCCATTCTGCGCCCTGGGGAGACCTCCCTCACGGCGCGGACGGTGGCCCGGATCATGCCGGATGGCAGGATCACCGGCACCAGCGTCACCTCCGCCTCGGGACCCCTGGGCCTGTCGCTGCGCGGCTATGCCTTCGAGATCATGTCCTACGGCGCGGAGCGCGCGGCCAAGGCGCAGCTGAAGGAAGCTTCGCTGGAGGGAACCGGCAGCTTCGACGTGACGACGCCGACGCTGGCGCCGCAGGACTACAGCGTCAGCGGCCATTTCGAGCTCGAGCCGCGCGCCGGCATCGTCGCCGGCGAGAGCTTTCGTCCGCCGGCCGGCCTAGAGGTGCTGATCCGGCCCGGCGACGTGCTGATGGGTCCGCTCACCGTCGCCACTCTCCCGGACGGCGAGAGCACGCCCTGCTTCAACGGCCGCGAGACGCAGGAATTGTCGCTCGAGCTCCCCGACGGCAAGCGCGTCGCGCAGCTGCCGAAGGACACGCAGATCGACAGCGAGCATATCCACTATCACGCGCACTGGGCGACGACGAACCGCCTCGTGACCGTCCGCCGCGAGTTCAGCTTCGCGATCGACAAGCCGCTCTGCACGGGCGCGACGCGCGCGGCGGCGGCGGCGGCGCTGAAGCAGATCCGCGAGGAGCAGCGCGCGCAGATCGCGCTGACGGGCCAGTGAGGAAGGCGAGGAGGAGCGTGCGGCGGCTTGCCGGAGCGCTGGCGTTGGTTCTCGCGATCGGGCTCGGCGGCTGCGCCGGCGGCGCTCCCGGCGACATCGCGGCCGGCGCCCGGGCGCAGCAGCGCGGCGACTACGCCGAGGCGATCCGGCGCTATACCCTGGCGCTGCAATCGCCCGGCCTGCCGGCAAAGACGCGCATCGTCGTGCTCGACGGGCGCAGCGTTGCCTATATCCAGTCGGGCGACCGTGAGAAGGCGATCGCTGACGCCGACGAGGCGATTCGCCTCAGCCCCGACGATGCCCATGCCTACAACAACCGGGGATACGCCTATCTCGGCAAGGGGCAGTATGACCTGGCCATTGCCGATCTGACGGTTGCCATACAGCTGTCGCCGACCGAGCTCATCTACTACGAGAACCGAGGCGACGTTTATTTCCTGAAGAGCCAGTACGATCTTGCGCTCGCCGACTACGAGGAGATCGTTCACCGCAAGCCGGAGGCCGCCGTCGGGCACGAGCGCCGCGGCAGGGTGCTGCTCCGCCGGCAGGACTATGACCGGGCCATCGCCGAATTCAGCCGCGCGCTCGAGCTGCAGCACGACCTGATCCCGGCGCTTACCGGCCGCGGGGTGGCGTATTCGCATCAGGGTCAGGTCGAGAAGGCGATGGCGGATTTCGACGGCGCCATCCGCGTGAAATCGGATGACGCGGCCGCCTACCAGGATCGCGCCGTCTACGAGTTTGCCTTGGGCCGCTTCGACAAGTCGGCGGATGATTTCGAGCACGTGATCAAGCTCTGGCCGATGGAATCCTCGGCCGTCGTGCTCCTGCACGTCGCGCGCGGCAGGCTGGGCAAGGACGACAAGGCGGAATACGAGCGCAACGTCGCGACGCTGAGCCAGAGCGCGGGACCCAATCCGATCGCCGCCTTCTATCTCGGGCAGGTCACAGAGGAGCAGCTGCAGCACCTCGCCGAGCGCGGCGACCAGAAGGCGCAGGAGGCTTTCGGCTGCCAGGTGGCCTTCCACACGGGCGAGTACGAGCTGCTGCGCAACGCGGAAGGCGCGGCGCGGCCTCGCCTGGAGAAGGCCGCGGCAGGATGTGCCGGCGGCTCGCTCGAGGAATTCCTCGCCTCGGCCGAGCTCAAGCGCATCTCGCGCTGACGTATGGCCGCCGCTTGCGGACGCCGGCAAGCTGCGGAAGACTGACGGCAAGGAGATTGCCATGTCCGTCCGCTCGCCGATCTGGCCCGCCAAGCTCGACCACATCCGCCTCGACAGCCCCGATCCGGCGGCGCTCGCGCGCTTCTACGCGGAGACGCTGGGCATGGCGGCGCGCCCGCTGCCGGATGGCACGGTCGCGCTCCAGGGCCGCGATCGCACGATCGTGATCGGAAGCGGCGAGGCGGGCAGCCAGCCGCTCAGCGCCTTCCGCCTCGGCAGCGCGCGCCAGCTCGCCGATCTCAGGGATTGGCTCGGCGCGCGCGGTGTTCCAGTCCTGCCGTCGCCGACCGCGCTCTTCCGCGACGATGCCGTCGCGGTGCGCGACCCCGACGGCCGTCTCGCGGTGTTCGGGCTGCGTCGCGAGAGCGAGGCGATGGCGGCGGGCACCGGCGCCGCGGCGGCGCTGCCGGCCCGGCTGCAGCACGTAGTGGTGGCCTCGACCCGGCTCTCCGAGATGATGCGCTTCTACGAGGAAGCGCTGGGCTTCGTGCCGTCGGACTATGTTCGCGACGGCGAGGAGCGGACGGTCGCCTTCTACCGGACGGATCCCGAGCACCACAGCTTCGCCGTCTTCCGCGCGCCCGCCTCGCGGCCGGATCATCATTCCTACGAGACCAGCTGCTGGAACGACATCCGCGACTGGGCCGATCACATGGCGGCGCGCGCCATCAAGCTCTGGTGGGGCCCGGGCCGGCACGGGCCCGGCAACAATCTCTTCTTCATGATCCGGGATCCGCAGGACTACCTGATCGAGCTCTCGGCGGAGATCGAGGTGGTGCCGGACGGCATCGCCGGCCGATTCTGGCCGCATGAGGAGCGCACGCTCAATCTCTGGGGCCCCGGCTTCATGCGGAGCTGAGGCGCGAGCTCAGAACCCGTTCCCCGGCAGCACCCAAACTTCCGTCTGCTGCGGCAGGATCGAGCGCGCCAGCATGATGCTCGACGTGTTGAGGGTGCGGATCTTGTAGGTGTCGCCGATCCGCGCCTCGAAGCGGTCGAGGATCGGCGCGCCGAAATAATGCATGGGGATCACCAGCGCCGGGTGGATGGCGGCGATCACCTCCATCATGTCGTTCTGGCTCAAGGTGAACGCGCCGTCGATCGGCGTCAGCAGCACGTCGATCTGCCCGAGCGCCGCCAGATGCTCCGGCGTCAGCGTGTGGTGGAGGTGACCCAGATGCGCGATGCAGAGATCGCCGGTGGCGAAGATGAAGATGGAGTTGCCGCCATACTCGGTGCCGCCGCCGCTGCGGATATTGGTGGGGACGTTGCGGATGCGGACGTCGCCGAACTTGACGTCGTAGTGCGGCGGTCCCTCGCCGGTGTCCCAGCCGCGCAAGACCAGCTTGATGCCGGGATCGATGTCGTCGGTATAGTGGCTGGAGTGCGCGTGGTTCATCGTCACCACGTTGGGCGGATCCTTTGGCCGCAGGTACCCGTTGTAGTCGGTGACGATGCTGACGCCGCCGGGGCTCTCGATCAGGAAGCTCGCATGGCCGAGGAAGGTGAGGCCGACCTGCTGCTCCTCGGCGGCAAGCGTCGGGCCGAAGGCGGCGGGAACCAGCAGCGGCTTCGCCCGTGCCACCACCTCGGAGCAGGCGCCGTCGGCGTAGGCGGGCGCCGGCGGCAACAGCGGCAGCAGCGCGAGGGCGGCGGCGAGCCGGCGGCCCAGGCGGGCGAGAGCGGAGGCGAGGCCCATGGCGTCCCTCATCTGCTGCACTGCAACAGGGGAAGTATGCACGGCTGACCGCAACAGGGAAAGCCGATGCGCATTTCCGCCTCGAAGCGCCCGTCGACAGCAAGATGCCGCAAGACGGAGCAGGGTGGACCCATGCCAAGCTGCCGCTATTCTCGCTGGTGACTAGCGCATCGGGAGCGACCGAGATGGCCGACACGCGACAAGAGACAGATAGCCTGGGCGTCGTGGCGGTGCCCGCCGACAAGCTTTGGGGCGCGCAGACCCAGCGCTCCCTCGAGCATTTCAGCATCGGCAAGGACCTGATGCCGCGGGAGATGATCACCGCCTACGCGATCCTGAAGAAGGCGGCGGCGACGGCGAACCATGCCGGCAACCGGCTCGACGGCATGCGCTACGAGCTGATCGTGCGCAGCTGCGACGAGATCCTCGCCGGCCAGCACCACGACATGTTCCCGCTGCATGTCTGGATGACCGGCAGCGGCACCCAGTTCAACATGAACGTGAACGAGGTGATCTCCAATCGCTGTTGCCAGCTCGCCGGGACGCCGCTCGGCAGCAAGGCGCCGGTGCATCCGAACGACCACGTGAACATGGCGCAGTCGTCGAACGACACCTTCCCCTCGGCGATGTACATCGCGGCCGCGGTCAATGTGAAGCAGCGGCTGATCCCCGCGGTGAGCGCGCTCCGCGACGCGATCGAGGCCAAGGCCAAGGAGTGGCGCGACATCGTCAAGATCGGCCGCACCCACATGCAGGACGCGACACCGCTGACGCTCGGCCAGGAGTGGTCCGGCTATGGCGGCATGCTGACGGACGATCTCGAGCGGATCGAGGCGGCGCTGCAGGGCGTCTACCGCCTGGCGCTCGGCGGCACCGCGGTGGGGACCGGCATCAACTCGGCGCCGGGCTTCGCCGAGGATGCGGCGGCGGAGATCGCCAGGCTCACGAGCCTGCCCTTCGTCACCGCGCCCAACAAGTTCACCGTGCAGGGCTCCCATGACGCGCTGGTGCAGCTCTCGGGCACGCTCCGCACGCTCGCGGTCTCACTCTACAAGATCGCCAACGACATCCGCCTGATGTCCTGCGGGCCGCGCGCCGGCTTCGCCGAGCTGGAGATTCCCGAGAACGAGCCGGGCTCCTCGATCATGCCGGGCAAGGTCAATCCGACCCAGTGCGAGGCGCTGACGATGATCGCGGCGCAGGTGATGGCGAACGACGTGGCGGTCGGCCTCGGCGGCGCCGGCGGCTATCTCGAGATGAACGTCTACAAGCCGCTGATCATCTACAGCATCGCCCACTCGATCACGCTGATGACCGACGGCTGCGTCAACTTCCGCAAGTTCCTGGTCGAGGGCACCCGGCCCAACCTGAAGAAGGTCGGCGAATACGTCGAGCGGTCGCTGATGCTGGTGACCGCACTGGCGCCGGTCATCGGCTACGACAAGGCGTCGAAGATCGCGCATCACGCCATGGAGCACGATCTCACCCTGAAAGCCGCCGCGCTGCAGCTGGGCTTCGTCACCGAGGCCGAGTTCGACCGCGTGGTCGATCCCCGCAAGATGGTCAGCCCCTATGTGGCGAGCGGCGCCTAGCGCCTGAGGCGAGCGGGGCCGGAGGGTACGGTCGTGACGCTGGCGGAGCGCTCGGCGCTCGTCCTGGCGGCGGCGCGCACGCTCTACGTCAACGGCCAGGCGACGGATCAGGTCCTGAGCGCGGCGAAGCGGCTCGGCTACGCTCTCGGTCTCGCGGCCACGGTCATTCCGCGCTGGGGCGAGCTGAAGCTTCGGGCGAGCGAAGGGGACGGCAGGCTGATCTCGGTCGTGCGGGCCGACCCCACTGGCGTCGACATGGATCGGGTGGCGGCGACGCTGCGGACCATCGACGACCTCGCTGCTGGCCGGCTCGCGCCCGCCGCCGCGACGGGCAGGATCGAGACCATCGCGCGGACGCCGCCGGTCTCGACCGCGCTCTTCACGCTCGCCGCCGCCGCCGGCGCCGTGGCGCTCGCGGTGCTCTTCGGCGTGCAGCACCTGCAGTCGGCGGTGCTGGTCGCGGTCAGCGCCGCCGCCGGCGCGATCCTGCGCCGTTTCCTGGCGCGCATCAGCGACAACGTCTTCCTGCAGCCCTTCAGCGCCTCGCTGCTTGCCGGCGTCGTCGGCGCGCTGGCGGTCCGGCTCGAGCTGAGCTCGTCGCTGCGCCTGGTCGCGGTCTGTCCCTGCATGATCCTGGTGCCGGGCCCCCATGTGCTGAACGGCGCCCTCGATCTCATCGGCGGCCGCATTCATCTCGGCGCGTCGCGCGTGATCTTTGCCGCCCTGGTGGTGGTGGCGATCTCGACCGGGCTGCTGCTCGGACTGACGTTGCTCAGCGTCGCCCTGCCGGTGCACGAGGCGGGCCGCGCCGTGCCGCTGTGGCAGGACGTGATCGCCGCCGGGGTCGCCGTCGCCGCCTACAGCGTCTTCTTCTCGACGCCGCCAGCCATGCTGGCCTGGCCGGTAGCGATCGGCATGCTGGCGCATGCCCTCCGCTGGGGCGCCATTGCCGTGCTCGGCGCCGGGCCGGCGACCGGCGCCTTCATCGCCTGCGTCGTCGCGGGCGCCATCCTGACGCCGGTCGCCCGCCGCTGGCGCATGCCCTTCGCGGCGATCGGCTTCGCCTCTGTCGTGTCGATGATCCCCGGCGTCTTCCTGTTCCGGATGGCGAGCGGTCTGCTGCAGCTCGCCGCCGGCGGCGCGAGCCTGGATCTCATCGGCGCCACCATCGCCGACGGATTGACCGCCGCCACCATCATCCTGGCGATGAGCCTCGGCCTCGTCGTGCCGAAGCTCATCATCGATCACGTCGGCGATCGGTGGCGGGCCCGGAAGCCCTGAGGCCTCAGCTGCTGCCGGAGGAGGCGGCGGCGAGGGTGGCGGGCTGCACCGCCCGGCGCACGGTCTCGCGGTAGAGGATGTAGAGGCCGCTGCCGACCACCACGGCGGTGCCGAGCAGCACCATCGAGGTCGGCATCTCGCCCCACATGAAATAGCCGAAGCCGATCGCCCAGATCATGGTGGTGTAGTTGAAGGGCGCCAGCACCGCTGCGGGGGCGAGGCGGAAGGCCTGGGTCCAGAGGAACTGGCCGAGGCCGGAGGCGAGCCCGATGCTGGCAAGGCCGATCATGCCCTGCCAGCTCGGCGTCTCCCAGCCGAACGGCAGCAGCAGCGTGCTGAGCAGGGTGGTT
>DATKPX010000308.1:0-4448 GCA_035523855.1 Allostellaceae bacterium | reverse complement strand
GCCTTCAAGTACTCGGCCGGCCAGCCCTTCATCTATCCGCAGAACCACCTCGGCTATGCCGAGAACTTCCTGCACATGATGTTCGCGGTGCCCTGCGAGCCCTATACGGTCAATCCCGTGCTGTCGCGCGCGATGGACCGGATCTTCATCCTGCATGCGGACCACGAGCAGAACGCCTCCACCTCGACGGTGAGGCTCGCCGGATCCTCGGGCGCCAATCCTTTCGCCTGCATCGCCGCCGGCATCGCCTCGCTCTGGGGCCCGGCGCATGGCGGCGCCAACGAGGCGGTGCTGAAGATGCTGCAGGAGATCGGCGACAAGAAGCGGATTCCCGAGTTCATCAAGCGTGCCAAGGACAAGGACGACAGCTTCCGCCTGATGGGCTTCGGCCACCGCGTCTACAAGAACTACGACCCGCGCGCCGCGGTGCTCCGCAAGAGCTGCCACGAGGTGCTGGACGAGCTCGGCGTGCGCGACGAGCCGCTGCTCGATCTCGCGATGGAGCTGGAGCGCATCGCGCTGCACGACGAATACTTCGTCGACCGCAAGCTCTATCCCAACGTCGACTTCTACTCCGGCATCATCCTGCGCGCGATGGGCATCCCGAGCTCGATGTTCACCGTGCTCTTCGCGATCGCCCGCACGGTCGGCTGGGTCGCCCAGTGGAACGAGATGATCGAGGATCCGAGCCAGAAGATCGGCCGGCCGCGCCAGCTCTACACCGGCTACACCCGCCGCCCCTACGTCCCGGTGGCAAAGCGCGGCTAGTCCGCAATCGCCGGTCGCCGCCGGCAGCGGTTCGAGATAGTCTGATGCCGCCGCGCCTCCGCCGAGGCGCGGCGGTTCGCTTTTGCGCGCCGGGGACTCTGCGGGAATGCGGGGATGACCGAGGCCGATACTCCCTCGCCGGGGAAGATGGCGCGGGCGCTCAAGGAGCTCGTGCGGTTCCGCCGCCGCGTCGAGGCCGCGCGCTCCCTCGGCATTCCCCTGCTCTTCCGCCGCCGCCGCCGACAGTCCCTGGAGCGCCGCCTGCGCGCGCTCTGGCCCGGCGCCTATGTGGAGACCGCCGGCGAGGACCTCGCCTTCCTGCCGCGCGAACTCGACTTCCAGGCGATGCGGATCCTCTTCGGCGGCTTCGCGGCCCATCCGGCGGCGCTCGCCTTCCTGCCCGCGGACGGCACCGCCATCGACGTCGGCGCCAACCTCGGCGAATGGACGGTGCCGCTCGCCCGCAAGGCCGGCGCCGGCGGCCGGGTGCTGGCGGTCGAGCCCAATCCGCTGATCGCCGAGGCGCTCGGGCGCACGCTTGTCATCAACAATTTGCGCCAGGCACGGGTCCTCGCGGTCGCGCTCTCCGACCGCGCCGGCAATGCGACGCTCGTCCTCGACACCGCCAGCAGCGGCGAATCACGCCTGGCCGAGCCGCGGCCGGGCGAGCGCGGCGTCGCCGTGCCTGCCCGGCGCCTCGACGATCTCGCGGCGGAGCACGGCCTCGACCGCCTCGACCTGGTCAAGATCGACGTCGAGGGCCACGAGCGGCAGGTGCTGGAGGGCGGCGCGCAAACCCTTGCCCGTTTCCGCCCCGCGCTCGTCATCGAATCCGGCCACGAGAGCGCCGACGACCGCGGCGCCATCGCCGCGCTGATGGAGCGGCTCGGCTACGAGCTCGTCGCGGTGCTGCACGATCACGGCGCGCTCCCCGCGGCGGCGGCGGACTACCGCGCCGCGCGCGGCGCCTGCGCCGGCAAGGAAGCGCATAATCTGCTGCTGCTGCCGCGCAACGGCTAGCTTCGCTTGCGCCGCAGGAACGCCGCCATGCGCTCTCGCGGCTCGTCGGTCTCGTAGGCGGCGGCGAAGGCGTCGATGCCGCGGCGGATCGCGGCGCCGGTGGCCAGCTCCTCCCAGTCGCCGATGAGTTTCTTCTGCAGGCGCATGGCATTGGGGCCGGCGGCGAGGATGGCGTCGAGCCATTCCTCGACCGCCGCGTCGAGCGCCTGCGGCGGCACCACGCGCTCCACCAGGCCCCAGCGCTCGGCCTCGGCGCTGCCGATGATCTCGCCGGTATAGAGGAGCCGCCGCGTGCGGCCCCAGCCGATGAGCTGCGGCAGCAGCGCCGCCTCGATCACCGAGGGGATGCCGACGCGGACCTCCGGCATGCCGAAGCGCGCCCCCTCCGCGGCGACGCGGAGATCGCAGGATGCTGCGATCTCGAGCCCGGCGCCGAGCGCGAAGCCCTCGATGCGCGCGATCGCCGGCACCGGCAGCCGCCGCAGGCTGTCGCAGGCGCGGTGGAGCGCGCTGAGGAAGCGGCGCGCGCTCTCGGGATCGAGGGTCGCCATGGCGCGGATGTCGGCGCCGCCGATGAAGGCCTTGTCGCCGGCGCCGCGCAGCACCAATGCCCGGAGCTTCCCATCCTCGCCGAGCTTCACCACCGCCGCCTCCAGCGCCGCGATCGCCGCGGGATCGACGATGTTGAGCTTGCCGGGATTGTCGACGGTGATCGTCGCGACGCGGCCCAGGGCGCCGCGCTCGGCGACGGCCACCTCGACGCGCCCGACCAAGCTCAGCTCCGCTGGATCAGCTCGATCTTGTAGCCGTCGGGATCCTCGATGAAGGCGATGACGGTGGTGCCGAACTTCACCGGCCCCGGCGCGCGGGTGATCTTGACGCCGTCCTTGCCGAGCGCCTCGCAGGTCTTGTAGACGTCGGGCACGCCGACCGCGAGATGGCCGAAGGCAGTGCCGAGCGCATAGGGCTCCTTCTGGTCCCAGTTGTAGGTGAGCTCGATCACCGTGCTGTCGGTCTCCTCGCCATATCCGACGAAGGCGAGCGAGTACTTGCCCTCGGGCACGTCGCGCTTGCGCAGCAGCTTCATGCCGAGGAGCCGCGTGTAGAAGTCGACGGACTTGTCGAGATTGAACACGCGGATCATGGTGTGAAGCATGCGGCCGTCGATCCGGCCGCCGGCAGTGGCGGTGCTCATGTCGCGCTCTCCTGATTCGATCGCGGAATTCCCGCCAAACTTAGGACGCCCCGCCCGCCGATGCAAATGACGGGATCGCGCGGTCTTGCCCGGCTAATGGGCGGGTTGCGGCGAAGCGCTGGCCTCGGTGGCGGCGCGCCGCCGCTCGGCGATCAGCGCCAGCACCTGATCGGCGGCGCGCAAGCCCGGCGAGACCTCGCCGCGGCCGAGCTTGGCGAGACCCTCGCGGCAGGCGGCGAGCTGGCGCTCGCGCGCCTGGCGGTCGTCGACGAGACGGGCGAGCGCCAGGGTGAGGCGCTCCGGCGTGCAGTCCTTCTGCAGCAGCTCCGGTATCGCCGGGCGGTCGAGAACGATGTTGAGGAGCGTCGCGTATTTCACCTTCACCAGCCGCTGCAGCAGCTTGTGGGTGAGCGCGTTGACGCGGTAGGCGACCACCATGGGAACGCCGGCGAGCGCCACTTCCAGCGTCACGGTGCCGGAGGCCGCCAGCGCCACCGCGCTCGCCGCCAGGGCGTCATATTTCGCCTGCGCGCCGCGCACGACGACGGCCGGCACCGGCCAGCTCCTGGCGGCCTCGGCGATCTCGTCCATCACGCCGCGCACCGTCGGAATGACGACGGTGAGATCGGGATAGCGGTGACGCAGGCGCTCGATGGTGGCGCGGAAGACCGGCAGCAGGCGCTGCACCTCGCCGTGCCGGCTGCCCGGCAGCACCGCGATCACGGTGGCATCGGGGTCGATGCGGTGGCGGGCGCGGAAGGCCGCGCCGTCGCCGCGATCGGCACCGCTCTCGATCACGGGATGGCCGACATAGCTGCAGGAGAGTCCCACCGCCTCGAAGTAAGGCGGCTCGAAGGGCAAGAGCGTCATCAGGTGGTCGTACCAGCGCGCCATGCGCTTGGCGCGTCCCGCGCGCCAGGCCCAGACCATCGGCGCCACGTAGTGGATCAGCAGCAGGGGATCGCGGCGCTGGCGCAGCCGCTCTGCCACGCGCCAGGTGAAGCCGGAGCTGTCGATGCTGACGACGGCGTCGGGCTGCATCGCGCGCACCGCCGCCACCGTCTCACGCACGCGGCGGAAGATGCGGCGCGCCTTCGGCAGCACCTCGGCGACGCCCATCACGGCAAGGTCCTCGATCGGCACCAGGCTCTCAAGCCCGGCCGCCTGCATCGCCTCGCCGCCAACGCCGGCGAAGCGGACGGCGCCGTGAGTGCGCTCGCGCAGCGCCGCCATCAGCCGCGCACCGAGCTGGTCGCCGGAGGGCTCGCCGGCGATGAGGAAGATAAGCGGCGCTTGGACGGGGCTGACGGCGTTCACGGCGCCTTGATGCCTAGCACGAAGAGGCCGGCGCGGTCAGCCGCCTCGATAACGCCGGCACGGTCGATGACGAGGGCGGCGCCGGCCTCGACGGCGATGCCGCGGAGCGCCGCCTTGGCGCAGCCGGCCACGGTCGCAACACCGATGA
>DATKPX010000307.1:0-4420 GCA_035523855.1 Allostellaceae bacterium | reverse complement strand
CTCGACGAGGCGCGCTTCCTGCTGCCGGAGAAGACGCTCAAGGGGTTGCCGGTGAAGCATCTCTTCCTCGAAGGCCGTGCCGCCGGCACGCTGCTGCTCTGGGTCGCCTTCTTCATGAATTTGCTGATCATCTATTTCTTCGTGAGCTGGCTGCCGCTGATCCTGCGCCAGGTCGGGCTCTCCGCCGAGCATTCGATCTGGACCGCCGCGCTCTTCAACACCGGCGGCGCGCTGGGCGGCGTCGCCATCGGCATGCTCACGGACCGCGGCGAGCCCTACCGCCTGATCATCGGGTCCTTCGCCCTGGGCGCGCTGGCGATTGCCGCCATCGCGCTCGCCGGCGCCTCGCTGCCGCTCCTCATCGGCACCATCTTCCTGGCGGGCCTCACGGTGGTGGGGGCGCAGTTCGGCATCAACGCGCTCGCCGCCCGCGTCTATCCCACCCACGCGCGCTCGACGGGCGTGAGCTGGGGCCTCGGCATCGGCCGCCTCGGCTCGATTGTCGGCCCCTATATCGGCGGCGTGCTGCTGCAGCTGCAGTGGGATCCGCACGAGCTCTTCCTCGCCGCCGCCGCGCCGGCGGTGATCGCGACGATCGCGATGCTCTTCATGAGCCGCACCGCCCTGGCGCAGCACGCCTGACGTTAGGCGTGCGCCATCGCCTCCTTGACGCGCTCCGGCGTCATCGGGGCCTGGCGCAGCCGCGCGCCCACCGCGTCGAAGATCGCGTTGGCGAGCGCCGCGCCCACCGGCGCGGTCGCCGCCTCGCCGCCTCCCATCGGCGGCAGCTCCGGCCGGTCGACGAGATCGACCACCACCTCGGGCAGGTCGGGAAATTTCAGGATCGGGTAGCTCGCCCAGTCCACGCTGGTGACGCGATCCCGATCGAAGATCACTTCCTCGAAGAGCGCGCGGCTCAGCGTCTGCACGATGCCGCCCTCGATCTGGTTGGCGAGCGCGTCCGGATTGATGACGAGGCCGCAGTCATGAGCGCAGAGGACGCGCGCCACCCGCACCACGCCGGAGCCGCGGTCCACCGTCACCTCCATGCCGATGGCGACATAATTCTCCGCGTGCTTGTAGTGGCTGTAGGCGATGCCGCGGCCGCGCGCGAGAGCGCCGGCGGCCGGCTGGCTGTTCGCCGGGCGCGGCTCCCATTTCATCCGCGCGCCAACGCGCTTCAAGACTTCGACGCCGCGGGGATCGTCGAGCCCCTGCAGGCGGAAGGCGAGCGGATCGGCGCCGGCGGCGGCGGCGAGCTCGTCGATGAAGCCCTCCACGGCAAAAGTGTTGCCGATCTTGCCGGGCGCGCGAATGTTCGAGGGCCGGAGCGGCGTGTCTTTGAGCCAGTGAGCCACCACCCGCACATGCGGCACCGGATAGGCGGGATCGGCGTCCTGGGTGATGAGGCCGGTGGCGAGGCCCTGCGGCTGCTGCAGCCCGGCGGCGGCCGGTGACAGCAGCGGGATGTTGGGGAGGCCCTTGGTCGCCTGCGGCACCCACATCTCCGCCTGCCAGGCGGCGACGCGGCCGTTGCCGTCGAGGCTGGCGCGCAGATCGAGGAGCTGCGGCGGGCCCTTGGGATCCCAGCCATGCTCGTCCTCGCGCATCCACTGCACGCGCACCGGCCGTCCCACCGCGCGCGACAGCAGCGCCGCGTCCGCGGCCGCGTCCTCGTGGCCGTTCATGCCGTAGCAGCCGGCGCCGTCGAGATAGACGAGGCGCACCGTCTCCGCCGGCAGCTCGAGGAAGCGGGCGAAATGCGGCCGGTACTTGTGCGTCGCCTGGGATGCGGTCCAGACGGTGGCGCCATCGGCGCGGACATCGGCTACCGCGCAGGACGGCCCCAGCGAGGCGTGGCTCTGCGGCGGCCAGTAATAGGTGGCGCTCATCGCCTTGCCCGCCGCGGCCTCGAGCGCGCCGGCCGCATCGCCGCGGGTAAGCAGCGTCTCGTCCTGCACCGGACTCTGGCGGATCGCGCGGACGAGGCCGTCATTGCCGGGAAGGCCGGTGCCGGCGCTCCAGCTTGCCTTCAGCTCGCGGGCGGCACGCACCGCCGCCCATTCATCCTCGGCGACGACGCCGAGGAAGCTCTGCTCGCGCACGACAAGAACCCCCGGAATCCCCTTGATGGAGCCTTCGTCCACCGATTGCAGCGTCGCGCCCACCGCCGGCGGATGAATGACGCGGCCGTGCAGCAGGCGCGGCAGCGTGAAGTCGTGCATGTAGACGTGGCGGCCGGTGACTTTCGCCGGCACGTCGGGGCGCGGCAGCGGCTTTCCCACCACCGCGTAGGTCTTGGGATCGCGGAGCGGCGCCTTGTCGTCGAGCTTGAGCGCGAAGCGGTGGCCGCCGATGAGGGTGCCGTAGCCCACGCCCTTGCCGCCGGCTTTCGGCTTCACGCTGCCGTTCTCCACCACCAGCGCATCGGCTGACGTCTTCAACCGCTCGCTGGCGAGCTTGAGCAGCGCCTGGCGCGCGGTGGCCGCCGCCTGGCGGATCTGCACGCCGCCTTTGGCAATGCCGGTGCTGCCGGCGGTCGGTCCCTGATCGGGGGTGAGCGCGGTATCGCCCTCGATCAACCCGATGCGCGCGACGGGAAGACCAAGCTCCTCCGCCACCATCTGCCGCATGGCGATGCGCAGCCCGGTGCCGAGATCGACCTTGCCGCTGTAGACGGTGACGGCGCCGTCCTGATGCACGGCAAGGAAGCCGTCCACCTCGCCGGCATCGACGGTCTTGCCGAGATCGCGGGCGAGCGGACCGGCGCCCTGCGCGCGCGCGGCGCCGGCCAGCGTGAAGCTCACCACCACGGCGCCGCCGGCGCGGAGAAGATCGCGGCGGCTCAATTCGAGAGCTATGGTCATCGCCGGCCTCCTCACGTCGAGCCGGCGGCGCGCATCACCGCCCGGAGAATGCGCGTGTGGGTGCCGCAGCGGCAGAGATTGTCAGCGAGCGCCTCCTTCACCTGGGCCACGGTCGGGTGCGGGGTCTGCTTCAGCAGCGCCTTCGTGCTCATCACCATGCCGTTGGTGCAGTAGCCGCATTGCGCCGCCTGCTCGGCGATGAAGGCGGCCTGCACGGGATCGGGATGCTTGGGCGAGCCCAGCCCCTCGAGCGTCGTCACCGCGCGTCCGGCGACCGCGCTCACCGGCGTGATGCAGGAGCGCACCGGCGCGCCATCCACCAGCACCGTGCAGGCGCCGCACTGCGCGAGGCCACAGCCGAACTTCACGCCTTTGAGATCGAGCGCGTTGCGCAGCACGTAGAGCAGCGGCTGATCGGGATCCCAGCTCTCGACGCGCTCGGCGCGACCGTTGACGCGGAAGTTGTAGCTGGCCATGGCACGCCTCGCATCCGGTGGGCGGAAAGTGGTGTCGACGAGTGTATCGGCCAGCGCCGATTGCGCAATTGTGGCGAGCCGGCAACAGCGCCGCGCGCACGGCGATGGGCACGGCGATTTGTCACGGCGAACCAGTCACATAGGCCGGGTGTTACGCCTATATGAAGCCGCGGTGTCCGCACAGTGCGGCGCCGAGGTGAATCAGGATTTCGTGACTATACATCAGAGGTGGTTTTATGAGGGTTCGTGTCGCTGCGTTGCTGAGTGTTTCCGCCTTGCTGCTGTCGGCGTCCGCCGCCTCCGCGGCAGACCTCACCTGGCAGAACTGGGATGATGGCAACTGGTATGTGAGCGGCATGGCCGGCGCCTCGTTCTTCAACGATCAGGACAACAACGGGTCGAGCGGACCGGGTCTCAATTTCACCACCCATCCCGACACCGGCTACAACGTGAGCGGCGCGCTCGGGCGCTACATCACCAACAACATCCGCGTCGAGGGCGAGATCGGCTATCGTCGTGCCGACGTCGGCCTGGTGACGCGCGGACCGACGCTGCAGGGCGGCGGCAATTCGCAGGCGACTTCCTTCATGGCCAATGCCTACTACGAGTTCCCGCTCGGCCGCGGCTGGAAACCCTATATCGGCGGCGGCATCGGCTTCGCCGACGTCTCCTACGATCACCTGACCCAGGCCGGCAGCAAGCTGGTGGACGATAGCGACGTCGTCTTCGCCTATCAGGGCGGCGGCGGCATCGGCTACGAGCTCGATCCCCGCAACACGGTCTTCGTCGACTACCGCTATTTCGGCACCACCGACCCGAGCTTCCGCGCCACCAACGGAACCGAGGTGAGCTCGGAGTTCGGCAGCCAGAACGTCTCGCTCGGCTGGCGCTACAAGTTCTGATTGACCAGGTGGCGGCGCCCGGCGCCGCCACCCATCAGAGCTGCGGCCGGCGCTCGCGCCAGGGTGTCGCGCGCTCGTAGGCGTCGCCTACCTTGAGCAGCGTCGCCTCGTCGAAGCGGCGGCCGATGAGCTGCAGGCCGATCGGGAGGCCCGCCGCGGTGAAGCCGCAGCAGAC